>NZ_JBPCPN010000023.1:0-7910 GCF_050999135.1 Candidatus Dormiibacter sp.
CTTCGCGGAGCTTGCGGACAACCTGCTCCGGGGTGTGCTTTCTGCCTTTCACTTCGGTTCCTCCTTGCCCTCTCGGGCGGTGTTGGAACCCTCATATCAGATGGACCAGTTCTCGGGGGTCAGGTCAGCCTCCCAGGCCATCGCTAACATCCGTGATCGCCTCGAGAGCGAGCTGCCGGCCATCTTGGATCACATCCTGCCCGTCTCGCGAGGATGGCGGTGGCCCTAGCCACAATCAATCGGCGGAATGGCGAACATCGACAGAGCTAATGAAGGAACTGACAGTGAAACCCGAGAGTAATCTACCAAGCAGTCCACCAATCGAGGAATCAGTCGGCATTGATGGCTCGGCGAGCCAGTGGCAGCTACACCACGTGCAGCTGGCGATCCGCCCCGGTGGTGAAGACGAGGGCAGGCGATTCTACGCGGCTGGGCTGGGGATGACCGAGGTACGGAAGCCGGCGGGCTCTGGCAGGGCGGGGCGGCGTCTGGTTCCGTTTTGGCAACGTCCAGATCCATCTTGGGGTGGAGGCTGAGTTTCGCCCGGCGAGAAAGGCGCATCCGGCGATCCTGAGCGATGATGTTGACAGGCTCGCCGCCCGCCTGGAGAGCTACGGCTTCTCTGTCGAGTGGGACGACCTGATGCCTGAGTACCGCCGCTTCTATGCGCACGATGCGCACGGCAACCGTCTGGAATTCATGGCGACCGCGAAGGAAGCGCATGATCTTCCCGCGCCGTCCGATGCCGAATTGAAACAGCAGCCCACCACAACTAACTGAAAACGGCGCCGCAGCGCACGCACGCCAGGGTTCCGGACAACCTCTCCACCGATCCCTGAAGGCCTAGAAGCACCACAGGAGCCCTCGAGCTCGATGATTGGTGGGTGGCCGGGCTCAAGCGACTCGGGCTGCCGGTAGTGCCGCTAACCGAGATGCCGAACACGGGAGACGTGCTTCGACCGCCCGGCCCGGGCTCTAAGTCGCCGTCGCCGGAGACCTAGCCGAGCTCAGGTCCGAGAGCGACGAGGAGGCCAGCGACCGCCACGACCGCGTGAGGCGTGAGCTTGCCGGCCCTCACCGCTTGGTACGCGCCATATGCGGCCACGGCGATCCCGAGCCATTGCCGGAACCGCTGGAAGCCGTCATCGCTGGCGCCGACTGCCGTAGACATGTTCCGGCGACTTTACCCACGGCCGGCCGGCTCTAAACCGGATGCTAGTTGCTCGTACCGGCTGAATGGTGAGCACGAATGCGGTGAGTCGGGTCGGCGTACTTCGCCTTGATTGGCCGAGCACGCTTGTTGTGCTCGCGGATGTAGCGCATGAGCTTGCGCTGGAGGTCGTCGGTGACGCCGGGGTCGCGCAGGTGCTGGAGATCGGGCAGGTCGGTCGGTGCCCGCGGGAAGCGGCCGGTGAGCTGCGCGTTGTCGTCAATGGGGACGCCGTCGCGGCGGAGGCTGCGAACGAGGTCGAGGGCGGGCCTGGCCACCGTCGGCAGCCGCAGCGGTGGACAGGCACGGGAGGTTTGCAGTCCGCCTAGCGGGAGATTTGGTGTCCGCCCACAGGGATTTCCGTGTCCGCCTACCGGGAGTTTCTACTGTCCGCCGTCAAGCGCTCGATCACGTGGCGACCGGCTGGCCGGGATCGCTTAAATGTGCACGAATGAGCCCTACGCTGCTTAGCCCCCCGCGGAAAGAGGACTACTTCCCGAGGAACTGGGCTAGTGACTCTGGCGTCAGCTTGAGGCCGAACCGCGCTGCCGCATAGTTCATGCCTAAGCTGACTCTGAGTGGACGACACTCCCCCGCTCGGAGCCTACCGAGCCTTTCAGGACTTCGCCGGTCCACGACTCTGGGGCCCTGGCAACACCTGGCGGGCGACCTATGGGCGTGGCGTCGTGGCCGACCTCGCCGAGGGTCTGCGCGCCCATCCGGCCGCTGTGCACCAGCGCTTCCCCGGGAAGGCGGAGGCATACCCGGTCGTGCTCGGCTGTGTGCCCTGGATCACCAGTCGGGAGGTTGTCGATGCCCTGCTGGCCATCGGTAACTACTGCGTGGTGGTTGACAAGAGCGCGTACGGTCCCCAGCTAGATCGGCTCAGCAGCGAGGGTGAAGGCGTCTGGCAGATGCTGCTCCGGGACCTCCAGGACTGGGGGCCAAGTGATGAGGGGGGCCGCCACCCTGTCGTCCACCCGTATCACATGCCCGGCGACCGAGGACTAGAGCCAGTTCGCGTGGTCGGGTGGAGGCAGCGAGGCAAGGAAAAGGTGCCGTTGTTGCACGCCAAGCTGGCGGTGTGCTGCGCCGCCTATACGTGGGAGAGCGATGGTGGCGGCTGGGATGACCACCTGCTGCCGATGAGCGTCTGGATGGGGTCCGCCAATTGGACCACCGCCTCGCAATGGCACATAGAGTTCGGCGCCTGGAGTCACGACGAGGCGCTGGCGAAGGATTCACTGGACTTCCTCACGGCCGTGATCAAGCTCAGCGAACCACAGGGAAGTGTGGCCGGGCGGCCAAGCCCGGAATTGGTCGCGGGCGAGTGGGATGACGACGCATTCGCCGAGTTGATGAGCGAGTACAGCGAAGCCGAGGAGCCGGAGCCGGAATGAACGTCAGCGGCGTGAGGGCGTCCTGGTGACCCGCGAACGCTCCGAGAAGGTCCGCCTGGCCCGCGACGCGAGCAGGCCCGCCGGGCACTTGGCCGCACTGAGGCCCAGAGCGACGCCTACGAGGGTTGTGGCTCACCAAACCAAGGATCGCCGGATCGAGCCCTCGGGGATCACCTGGGTACAACTCCAATTCAGCCTGATAACAATCGGAGAGGAGTGGTCTGGCTTCCTCCGGGCGATCGAACTGGGGCTCGGTATCACCGGGACGGTCACCCTGGCGGCATCGTCCCAAGCTTGGCCATTCCATCGACCTCGACGGCTTCGGGATCGGCGGCGTCGCAGCTAAGGGGCAGGGCCGAGGTCCGTGTACGTTGCCTTGAGCGCCGAGGCGTAGGTGTCGGCCTCGGAGGGTTTGAGGATGCGGGACACGCGAAGAAAGAAAGCACCCGAACGGCTCAGGTAGTTGTAGGAGCCGAAGAGAGGATTCTCTTTGACAATACCGCCGACGTAGACGGCTCTGGCCTGAGCGTCATCCGCGTTGGCGAACGCCTCCACGCTACCGCCGGCGTCCGTGCCTCCGGACCCGCTGCCTGGGACTCTCAGATCCCGCCATTCCGTCTTCGAGGTGTACCCGTGCGGGCGGCCGAGCAGATGGTTGGGGTCGGTGTCTTCTGTGACCTCCGTCACCGCCGTCATCGGCAGTCCTGCCGCCTGGAGCTTCGCCACAACCTCAGCCGCCGTCGGAAGCTTCGGGGTCGGTGTGGGTGTTGGCTTGGCGCTGTGCACCGCAGCTGAGCTGGGCCCGCCCCCCCCGCTACTCCCGCCGCCGCAGGCGGCCAGAATGACCAGAGCGGCGATGGCGGCTAGTACACCTCCTCGCACTGCGCGAGAGAGAGTAGCACACGGCTCGACCCCTCGGACTTCCTGCTGACGGGGGGGCAATGACCTCCGGTGGTCGCCGCCGCCTGACGATGCCGCTCCCTCGCGGTTTCCGCCTTGGGCTGGGCCGAGCCAGGTGGGTTGCCAGGGTTCAAGCTGTGCACGGCGGCCATAGGCGATCAGGAGGTGGCACAGCCTCGGCAGTGTTGAGGCCGCCCTGGCAGCGATTCCAGGCCACCATCCTGTGCCACCATGATCTCCTTAGTTCTGCGATCGCTCAGGTTCGGTGCGGCGCTGATCTTCAGTGGCAGCTTCGGTGCTCCGTTCCGGCGCACTGCGTCTTGAGCCAGTCGACCTAGGGGGTGGCGACCACCCTCTTCCATCTCATCCCCCGCGGGTGCGGAGCCGCGTCAGGTCCACCTCCGCACCAGCGACTTGCAGAAGGCGTCATTGTCGGCGCTAAGGGAAACGGGTGCATTAAAGTCGCTTATCGGGAGCTTGAGTCCTACGATTATCGGGGCGGGAAAGCCTGTTTCGTATACTCAACCGGCCATGGCCGATTCCCTCACGTCCAACCTCGCCAGTCATCCCATCTCTGCGAATTGCCCCGGCTGTGGTGGTCCGGTCGAAGTGAGCATGGCAGAAGCTCTAGCTGGCAAGGTGGTGGTCTGTCCGCGGTGCAACCGCGAGATACAGCTCAGGGCCGATCCGTCGGTCCAAAAGAGCCTCGACGACGTCGATCTCGCGATGACAGACCTGAGACGGTCAATCGATCAATTCGGTCGCTAATGCCTTTCATCCTACTCATCCCATGAGCGAATCAGATCGCACCAAGGTGCAGCCCGATGAGGTCTGTGAAAGCTGCAGGGCAGCGCCTGCCACTCAGGTCATGTTCCGCAGCGGCACCATCCAACTTGATCCACAAGGCCGGCCGGTCGCGGAGATCGAGCCTCGCCTTGCCGTCTGCCGGCAGTGCTGGCTAGACCTAGTCAACGATCGGAAGCGACATCCTCCAGCTCATATCATTCGCCACCTCTAGCGCGATGGGGAAAGGGGCTCGCCTTAACCCTGATGGGCATTCGGACTGATCATCTTGAGTCTGATGGCGTAGGTCAGTAAGAATTGAGAGGTGGCGACCAGAAGTTCAGCCTCCCAATGATCCAGAGGCATACGATGATGCTGGCCCTCATCAGACTCTGTAGCGCCACGGTGCCACCCCACTCGATTAAGCAGTGTGCAGTGTCGACCCAGTTCCTGACTGATAGCTTCACGGCGCTGCGCCGGTTCGTCGTCTTTCAGGAGCTCGAGCCATGAGTCTGGATTGTATGGGGCCTTCACGACAGCTGAGAACTTGTCAAGCGCCGCTGTCAGTGCCTGGTAGTCCTCGCCGGCACGGATATGCTTCCGAGCCTCCTCGAGCTGCCTCATCGCGTCATCCCAGGATGGATGAGTTGTACTCGCGAGCCCTGCTAGCCCCATTGTTGAGGGTGGCAGCTGATATCCGAGCGCGGACAGGCAGTCTTCCCACTGGGAGAGTGGGATTGTAAAGCTCCCGTCGCCTGAAACCCTTCTAATCTCGTCGGCGGCATGAATGATCCCCGCTAGCTTAACAGTGAAATACAACATGCGGCTCTGGGCATGTCGGTGTCGCTCGATTGCTTCCAGGTCTTGGGACGTCAGCTCCCAAGTCCATAGCACATTCTGAGACTCGTACCCCGGGTTGAAGAGCCCATTGGCTGCGACGTCGACAGCTCCATAGACGTACTCATGTTGATCATCTCTGCCAGAAATGGTGGCTTCCAGCCAGACCCAAGGTTCGATTGGGTGAAGGTCGCACTCAAGGTTCGGGTGGTATTCGAGGAACAAACGCAGTCCCTTGGGAGCATCCTGTTTATTCTGCAGTGTTTTGACGGCGAGTCTGCCCAGAGTAGCTCTTTTGGGCGGACCGCTAATCGAAAGTTGGATGTCGCTGCCTTCCATTTCGCCTTGAGTCAGCCGCGCCGGCGCAGAAGTCTGATCGATTGAAGTACGGCGGGATCCATTCTTGATCTATACCACAGGTGTCTGGACTGGCCAAGGTCGCGTCCCTCCGGCGCTGTAAAAGTGAAACGACGTAGTCTCCCGCGGAAGGTCTGAGCAACCACCGCAAGGAGGACGACACCGTGAAGAAGAGAGTAGCGCCCAGCGCCGCCTTGGAGGCGGCCATCGATGAGCTGCTGAGCGAAGGGCTCGGCGATGCCGAGCGGCTGGCGGCAGTTGGCCGTCTGGGTGCGCGAGTGGTGCAGCAGCGGGCGCTGGAAGAGGAGGTTGCCGAGTTTCCTGGGCCGAGCCCCGCTACGAGCGAGCTCCGGAGGCCCCTTGGCTCGCGCAACGGGGTGCGGCCGGGGCGCATGCAGACGGCCGAGGGCGAGCTCGAGGTCCAGATGCCCCAACTGCGGGACACCGCCGAGGGCTTCGTGAGCAAGGTGCTGCCCCACCTCCGGACGGTGATCAGGGCGCCGCCACTGGAGGCGCTCATCATCGGCGCCTACGTGCGCGGGCTCTCGGATCGCGACATTGAGAGCCTGATCCAGGAGAGAGCTTGGGCCCGCTCTCCAAGAGCACCGCCAGCCGGGTCTGCCAGGAGCTGCCTGAGGGCTACCGGGCCTTCCGGGCCCGGAGTCTGGCCGAGGTCGACCTGCTGGTGATGTCCTGGACGCGATCTACCTGCCCACCCGACCGAGCGGGGCCAAGGAGGGCGTGCGGGTGGCCTGGGGCTACACCGAAGCTGGCGAGCGGGTGCTGCTCGACGTCTGCCTGGGCCTTCGTGAACGCAATGGCGGTAACCGTCAGACCATATAGTTCAGATATTGCGCTTAGCACAGTTATGGAGTAGGATGGCTGTGGAGGTGTGAGTACATGACATCCGCCACATTGGCACCAGATTCTGTCGTCGCGCCCGACCGCGCTGATGTGTCACAGCTACGGGTGCTGGATGACGGTCTTGTCCAAATCGAGGAACGAAAGCAGACCCCGCGCCTAGTCGGTCCCAATGGAGAGGAGATCCCGATCCCAGGGGCGGCTTTCCATGCCCTTCGTCAGGTGGTCGATGCCATGAGCAGGGGGCTCTCGATCACTCTCGTGCCCCATGGAAAGGACCTGACGACCAAGGAGGCCGCGGATCTGCTGCATGTGTCTCGGCCGTTCCTCACCCGCAATCTTCTTGGCAAGGACATCCCCTTCGAGAAGGTCGGCACACACCGTCGTGTTCGGCTCGAGGACGTCCTCGCATACCGCGAGCGACGGGCACAAGAGCGGCGGGCCTTACTCGACGAGATGACTGCAGCCGCCCAGGAAGTCGAAGGTGGGTACAGCTAGCGCCCCACGATAAGCTCACCCAATCGTGGCCTTCAGCGTTGTCCTCGACGCCTGCGTTCTCTACCCGTTGTCCCTATGCGACATCCTTCTTCGACTGGGGGAGCGCGAGCTCTATGACCTATATTGGAGTGAGCGGATCCTCGAGGAAGTACGTCGCAACCTGGTCAAGAACCGGCTGACCGAAGACCAGGCCGCGAGGCGCATCGACGCGATGCGGAGAACCTTCCCGGCGGCAATCGTTCCCGAAGAGGCGATCGCTCGCTTAGAGGCGGCGATGGTGAACGAGGAGAAAGATCGGCACGTGCTCGCGGCCGCCGTCGAATCGCCCGCGGAGGCCGTGATCACCTTCAATCTGGACGACTTCCCCGAAGAAGCTTGCGCGCCGCATGGAGTCGAAGCGACACATCCCGACGACTTCCTGCTGGCGCTCTGCGATTTCGGTCCCGCAACGGTGCGCACAGCGATCGACGCCCAGGTCGCAGCTCTCCGTAACCCGCCGATACCACGCTCTGAGCTCCTTGACATGCTAAAAAGGGCTGGAGTGCCACGCTTCGCGGAGCACTTGCGCGCCCGAGGTGGCGAGCAGGTCCGACCGGCTCCCTCTTGAACAGGCCCGCGAGCGCAACTAGAAGAAACTATAATTTTCTCTAGTTAGCTGAGCTAGGAGGAGGCTGGGTCTCGCAGCCGCTCATAGACCTTGCGCAGATAGAACTCGCCGAGGATAACGCGAAAGTCCTCGTCGTCAAGGATCTTCTTGTAGATCTCGTCGTTGGCGTCAACGCGGGTGATGATGGTCTGCAGGAACTTCCGGTCGAAGACCAGGCGGAAGTTGTCGATGGTGTTGTTCTGCGCCTGATCCGACAGCTCGCCGTCTGCGACCCAGCTTTCCTCGAACTGGTCCAAGAGCAGCTTGTCGACGTCGGTGAGGTCGGTCCCGAATCGGTCGTTGAGAACCTCGACGATGCTGGAGAGGTGCTCCATGTCGAGCTCCTGCTGGCTGCCCTTGCCCTCGCCGAAGAACGACCGCACCTCGCCGGTCTCCGAGGTCATCGCCAGCGTGCCCG
>NZ_JBPCPN010000019.1:0-17372 GCF_050999135.1 Candidatus Dormiibacter sp.
CCAGCAACCCACTGGCAGACTGGAAAGCAGACTCGCAACCGTTGGGAGGTGTTCCAGGGCCTGCGGTCGTGGCTGCTGCTGATCGGGTTCGTGTTCACGAGCGTCGGGTTCGCGTTGGGGTAGGCACCGGCACGACGCGGAGAGGGGCCGACCCTGGGTCCCTGGGCGGTCGAGATCCAAGATGACAGCGCCTCGCCAGCATCGCCATTGAACGATAGGAGCGGGCAAATGAGGATCCTCGTCGTCGGCGCCAGGGGCGGGCTCGGTCAGGACATCGTCGCCGAAGCGGTCGCTCGCGGCCACGAGACGGACGCCCTCATCCGGGACTCTCCGCGTGTCGCGTTCTCAGAAGCGGTTCAGGTCGTCTGGGGCGACGTCCTCGACCTGTCCTCGCTCGCAGCGGCAGTTGGCGGGCGCGATGCGGTGATCTGCGCCCTCGGCACCCCCAGCCCCGGCAGCTCGAGCACGCTGCTGGGACAGGGGACCCGGAACCTCGTCGCCGTAATGAGCCGGGAGGGCGTCCCGCGGCTGGCCTGCGTCACACTGTTGGGCGCCGGCTCCAGCCGGGCGAACGCCTCTTTGTTCTACCGCTGGGTGATCTTGCGGGCGCTGGCACCAATGCTGCCCGACAAGGAGGCACAGGAGCAGGCGGTGCGTGCCAGCGACCTCGAATGGGTGCTGGTGCGCCCTCCACGGTTCGTCACACGGAAGCCACAAGGCAGCATCCGCGTGATCCGCGAGGGCGAGCGAGGACGCCTGGGCCACGTCGTCCGGGCAGACCTCGCACGGTTCCTCGTGGATTGCGCTGCCGAAGGCAGGTACGTCCGCGAAGCGCTGGCGGTGGGCTCCTGATGCTCAGTCGGGTCGCGCATGGCCACGCCAGCCGCGGTGGTTCGCCGGTGCGCCGGGCTTGCTGGCCTGCAATTCGCCCGGCCGGCTCCCGCTGGGAGGTGCTTCAGCCGCTGGCGCAACCGGTACGGCGGGATGAAAGCGGACCAGACCAAGAAGCTGCGCCGGCTGCGCGACGAGAACGCTCGGTTGAAAGCGGCTGGTAACTGACCAGGCGCTCGACATCGAGATGCTGAAGGAAGTCGCTCGGGGAACTTCTGAGCCCGGCCCGCCGCCGAGACGCGTTTCGCCACCTGGAAGGGCGATTGGGGTCTCGGAACGCAGGGCGTGTCGGGCGCTGGGGCAGCACCGGACGACCCAGCGACGGGCACCGCGGCCGGTCCTGGCGCCCGAGCATCAACTGCATTGGCGGCTGCGGGTGATAGCGAGGGACTGGCCGCGCTACGGCTCCAGGCGGGCATGGGCGCTGCTGCGCCAGGATGACGCTCCCGCCATCGTGGCCTCCTCAGACCCGGCGCGGCCGCCGACCGCTACTCGGAGATCGCGGTCCAGCGCTGGGGAGCGAGGACGAGCACGCAGAGCCCCGAGAGGTCGCCAGCGGCCATCGCAGCAGCCTTCGCCTCGTCCGTGTAGTGCGCCCAGAGCTCGCGCCGTTCCTCGCTGCTGCACGGCTCGACCCGTACAGAGCCCTCGGCGGTCACATAACGCAGGTCGCTGCCTCGTGACAGCTGCACACAGAGCGTTGCCCGACCGGTGCGGAGCGCGTTCTTCAGCTTGCCCGAGTCCCGGCCCGTGATGATCCGCAGCTCGCCGCCCCGGTAGAGGTACCAGACCGGCGCGGCATGGACTCCGCCCGCCTTCCGCTCGGTCGCCAAGACCGCGGTCAGCGATTCCTGCAACAGCTCATCGCGCTCGCTCTCTCTGAGCCCCCGCCCCATCCCGGGCAGTCTAGTGTCTAGCGCGAACCAGCTGCTGTGTGCCCTGCGCCAGCTTCTGGGTGATCGTGCGCCGCGGCACTGGAGTGTTCAGCACGACGCCGGTGACGGTGCCTCCGCTGCGTGGCATCACGCGGCTCAGCGCGTCGTCCAGATGCTCGACCGACCGGACGGCGAGGTGCAGCACGTGGCTGTCGCTGCCGGTTATGCGCCAGCAGCGCTGTACCTCCGGCTCCCTGCTGATCCGGTCGCCGATCGTCTGGCACTCGTTTGCGCTCGAGGCCTGGATCCGGACGACGGCTTCGAGAGGCAGGCCGAGCCGGGCGGGATCAATCTCAGCCCTATAGCCAGCGATGACCCCGAGCACCTCCAACCGTCGCACGCGTTCGGCGACTGCCGGCGGGCTCAACTCCAACTGTCTGCCCAACTCGGCAAACGTCAGACGGGCGTTCTCCTGCAGCGCCTCCACCAGGCGCCAATCGATCTCGTCAAGCGGTACCGTCGAATCCAAGCTCATTCCCCTACCTTACGCTCTATCGACAGCTAATCCGACCTCGACAGGTCACGAACAAAGGCCTAGCAACGCCACCGCTTTGTAGAATTGATGTTGGAGGTATTGATATGATTGCGGTTTTAGTCATCCTCATCGGTGCGGCTCTAGTCGGAGCCGCGGCAGTGGGCTGGGGCGTGGATTCCCGAGACGAGTTGGGCACCGGCTCTCAGCACCGCCGCCGCTGGTTCATCACCCAGTAGAGCCGCTGGCGAGCTGAGAACACTCGGGCGGCTGGTTGTCGGCCACCCTACTGCTCGGCTTCCTCCTCCGCTTCGTCGCCGTGTTCGACGATGTTGCCGGGCTGGAAGAGAATGCCCTGGACCACCTCGCGCCACTGCGGCTTGCGCCGAAGCAGGAATTCCAGATCCATGCCGAAATGCTTGAACTCCTCCAGTTGGGCGTTCTGCATGATGGCCCGGGCCTCCCGATTCTTCTCGACTGAGATGCGCTGTTCGTACCAGTTGATCGCGTCGATTTCCTCGCCCAGAGAGGCGATCATGCGCGCGAAGGTGCGTGTTGCCTGGGATAGTTCCCCCGCCGGTTCGTGGTACTGGTCAAAACCCATTGCTAAAGCTTAGGGATGCGGCCCCAGAACGGCATGGAGCAGACCAGACGCGCCGGCCACCCCCTCACCCGTCTCGCCACTGTGCCCATACGATCTGAATGTGCCGGACCTGAGCCGCGAGCGCGTAGCGGAGATCCGCAGCCTGGTCGAGGCAAACCTGCACGGATACCCGGTCCATTCGGCTGCCGCGCTTGGTCAGGGCCAGGACAACACGGCGTACGAGGTCAACGGCGAGCTGGTCCTGCGCTTCAGCAGGGAGCCTGATCCGGCACGGCGCGCGCAGCGCGTGGAGCGCGAGGCTCGCCTTCTTGCCCTCGCCGCGGAGATCTCACCGCTGCCCGTGCCGAAGCCACTGTTCACTGCCGCCGAGCGGGGTTGTCTTGGCTACCTCAAGCTCCTAGGGGTGCCGCTGCTGGATCTTCCCCTGTCGCGGCGCTTGGTGCATTCCAAGGTAAGCGCCGCCGCGCTTGGCGAGCTGCTCACCGCCCTTCATGCCATCCCGGTGGATCGACTGACCGACCTTGCCGGCACCGATGACGACCCCCCGGCCCAATGGCTGAGTGAGGCAGTGGAGAGCTATGCGCTGGTTGCCGGCGAAGTACCTGCTCTGCACAGGCCGTCGGTCGAGGCGTTCCTGGACACCCGGCCGCGAGCTGACAGTTACGCGCCCGCCTTCTCCCACAACGACCTCGGAATCGAACACGTTCTCGTCGACCCAGTCTCAGGGAGGGTCACCGGCATCATCGACTGGGGTGACGCCGCGATCATCGATCCCGCCTACGACTTCGGCCTCCTTTACCGCGACCTCGGTCCGACCGGCCTGGACGCCGCCCTTCGCACCTATCGAAGCGATGTCAACCCTCTGCCGGCTCTGGCTGAGCGCGCCGCCTTCTACGCCAGGTGCAGCGTACTCGAAGACCTGGCCTATGGCATCGAGAAGGGCGAGGAGAAATACATCGAGAACAGCCTCACCGCCCTGGGCTGGCTGTTCCCGGCCTGAGTCCGAACCACACCTCCGCTCAAAAACATCCGTGCGGCTCAGGCCCAGGCGCCCATTGCTCGCCCGGCAGGTGAAGGCACAAAGTCAGCGTCCTAAAGCGGTTCGGCGTAGCGGACCATGCCGCCATCCACGTAGTACGTCGACCCGGTGACGTAGGAGGCGGAGTCGGAGGCGAGGAAGAGCGCGACCTCCGCCACTTCTTCAGGTTTGGCCATCCGGCCGACAGGGATGATCTCGCTCAGCCGCTGCATTTTGGCCGGGTCATTCAGGGTCCCGGTGTTGATGGGAGTGGCGACCGCGCCCGGAGCGACATTGTTGACGCGGATTTTGTAAGGGGCCAGCTCCAAAGCGGCGTTTCTCATCAGCATGCGCAGGCCACCCTTGGAGGCGCAGTAGGGGCCATGGAGGGGGAATGGGAAGTCCTCATGGATGGAGGAGATGTTCACTATTGATCCGCCCTGGCCGGAATCACGCATCGCGCGCCCGGCCGCCTGGAGGCAGAGAAAAGCTCCCTTCAGGTTGATCGAGACCTCGTTATCCCATTCCTCCTCGGTGACATCCAGTAGCGGCATCGCCTTCTCGACACCTGCGTTGTTGACCAGCACGTGACAGCCGCCGAGTTCCCGGGTTGTCTGCTCCACCATGGCGGCGACCTCACCCGCTTTGGCGACATCGGCCTTGACGGCGAGGGCCCGGCCGCACTGCGACTTCATCTGCTCGGCCAGAGCGCGCGCCTCGTTCTCGTAGCCGAAGTAGTTGATCGCCACCGCGGCCCCAGCGGCTGCGAAGCGCTGCGCGATGGCGTAGCCGATGCCACTCCCGGCCCCGGTGACGATGGCAACTTTGCCCTGCAGATCCATTCGGTTTCCCTCCATCCAGCGAAAGCCTGACTGTTTATCCAAGGGCACTCTAACGGTGCGGAGGCGGCGGTCGGCGGCGCTATCCTTTGGCCCGGTGCAGGACGGACCCGCGGTGATCGAGGTCAAAGACCTGGTGAAGCGCTACCGCAAAGCTCAGAGCAACGCCGTCGACGGCATCTCCTTCCAGGTCAACCAGGGCGAGCTGTTCTGCCTACTGGGACCCAACGGCGCCGGCAAGACCACCACCATCTCGATCTTGACGACGACGCTCTCTGCGACCTCAGGCAGCGTCATGATCTGCGGCCTGGATCTGGCCCAGGAGGCGGCGGCAGTGCGGCGGCAGATGGGGATCATCTTCCAGCATCCCTCCCTGGACCTGAATCTCAGCGCCGAAGAGAACGTCCGGCTCCATGCCATGCTCTACGGCATCTACCCCTGGCGGCCGCTGTTCAGGCTGATGCCGGCGGAATACAGGCAACGCGTGCTCGAGCTCTCCGACGTGGTGGGTCTGGGCGCAGACCTGGGCCGTCCCGTCAAGTCGTTCTCAGGCGGGATGCGGCGCAAGCTGGAGATCGTCAGGACTTTGATCCACCGGCCGCGCGTGCTCTTTCTGGACGAGCCGACGACTGGACTGGCCCCCGAGAGCCGACGCAACCTCTGGGCCTACCTGCACCAGGTCCAGCGCGACACGGGGACCACTGTTCTGCTGACCACTCACTACCTGGAGGAGACTGAGGGGTCCGATCGGATTTGCATCCTCGATCGGGGCCGCATAGTGGCTCTGGGGACGCCGGAGGAGGTGACTAAACGGCTGGTGCGGCCTTCCTTGATCCTTGATGCAGTCGACCGGGCAAGCCTCGGCGCCGAGCTGCGCGGCCTGCAGCTGCGGGTCGAGGGCGCCGGGCCTTTTCGCATTGAGCTCGACGCGGGGGCCGCCCAGCGCATCATCGGGGGCCTCAGGACCCAGCTCACCCAGCTCCGCACCCAGGGTGGCTCGGTGGAGGAGGCGTACCTGGCCCTGGTCGGCCGAGAGGAGGAGGCGATCTGAGCTCCGAGCTGACGGCGCTGCTGGCGATCGCCCAGCGTGATCTGATCAAGTTCCTTCGGGACCGACCCCGGGTCATAGTCAGTCTGGTCTTCCCCTTCATCTTTATTGCAGTGCTCGGCAGCACCCTGCAGGCAAATCTGGGCCGGACGACCGCCTACAACCTGGTCGGCTTCACGTTCACAGGCGTGCTTGCCATGACCCTCTTCCAGTCCGCCGCGACAGGCATCATCTCGCTGATCGAGGACAGGGAGAACGACTTCTCGAAGGAGATGTTCGTGGCGCCCATCCGGCGGACCACGATCATCGCCGGCAAGGTGCTCGGTGAGACACTCGTCGCCCTGATCCAGGGCGCGGGCATAGTGGCCTTCTCGCTTGTCATCGGCGTGCGGCTGGGCCCAGCTGCCATCGCCCTGCTTGTCCCGGTCGGGTTGGCGTGCTGCCTGCTGGGGGGTGCGTTCGGCGTGGCGACGCTGGGCGCCCTGCCCAACCAGCGCACCGCCCAGCAGATCTTCCCCTTCTTCATCCTGCCGCAGTACTTTCTGGCAGGCATCTTCGCCCCCATCAACGTCTTGCCGATCTACCTCGACATCGTCTCTCATCTGTCGCCCCTGCGCTACGCCGTCGACCTGACGCGCGTTGCCTTCTACACCGGGCGCCCTGAGTACGGACGGGTGGTGCTCGATGGGGCGCTGATCGATCTGCTCACGATATCAGCTCTTTTCCTGGCCGGCCTCGGCATTGGGACCTTCCTCTTCACGCGGCAGGAGCGGAACCGGTAGCTGCGCACTGCCGTTGGACACGCCTGGTCGCCCGGGTCTGGAACAATTGCGGGCGATGAACGAACTCAACCGGCGTCTGGCCGCGCTGCCGGAGCCCTGGCTGATCTTGACAGCGGTCCTGCTGCCTGTCCTGCTGCTGGTCGGCGCCTACGCCTTCAGCCTGACCAGCGGCGGCCGCTGGCACGGCGGCTCGGTCGCGGCGGCTCTGGCAGCTCTGGGCCTGGTCGGAGCAGGGCTGTATGCTGGCCGCCCGGCCTGAGGCCTCCGGCGAGCCGCGCCGACCGGTCGACTGAAGCCACCTGTGGACACATCTCTCACTCTCATCCTTGCCACGTGCGCAGGCCTGGCGATCGTCGGTGCGCTGGCCGCCGCCCTGGCGCCAGACACCTGGCGGGCAGCGGCGCTGCTCCTGCTGGCGGCCGCGACCGCGGGGGCGCTCGCGTCCCTCGGCGCCGGGTTCGCCGCCCTCATAGCACTCATAGCGCTCGGGGCTGCTGCACCGCTGCTGGCGGAGTCTCCGGTCAGCCCTCGCGGGTTGCCGGCACGTCCGGCGGCGGTGGCGGCGGTGCCGTCCAGGCGTCTGGCGGCCCAGCTCGGGGCGGTCGGCGCGGCGCTGATACTCCTGCTCTTTGGCTTCGCCGCCCTGCGCGTCGACTTCCTCCACTCCAGCTACAGGGGAGGTTGGCTGGGGACGGCCGCCATGGGCCGCCTGCTCCTCGGCCACGACGCCCTGGCTGCTGACGCGGTCGCCGGACTGCTCTTCGTAGGCCTTGTGGCCCAGACCTGGACCGGGTGGGGGCGGCGGTGAACCAGCCGCTCGTCGTGGCGCTGGTCGCCGGCACTGCAGTCGTGGCCGCAGGCATCTTTGCGGCCTGTTGGAGCGACGCCCCCCGAGCCCGGCTGGCATCGCTGCCAGCCCTCGGAGCCGGCGCTGCGATCGCGTTCGCAGGCGTCTCTCGGTTCGCCGCCGGCAGTCAGGATCCGAGCAGCGGGCAGGAGATGGCAGCGCTGCTGGTGGTCGCCAGCCTGGCTGCGCTTCTGCTCGGTCTCGCATTCAGCCGCGGCCACGAGCAGGCGTGAGCCACCTGAGCGCGTTCCTGGCGGCAGCCCCCGCCCGAGGCTTCAACCTCGACCCCACGAAGGCTCTGCCTTACGCCGCGCCGGCGGTACTGGTCATTCCCCTGCTGGGACTGCTGATCCTGATCCTGGGCGTCCGGGCCCGTCGCTCGGCAGCCTTCCTGGGGCTGCTCACCGTCGTGCTGACCCTGGCCGATCTGGGCCTGATCACGTGGGCCCGCTTCCGCAACCAGCAAGCGCTGCGCTACGCGTATCAGTGGATCAACACGCCTGTCAGCTTCTCGGGCGACCCGCGCTTCCAGGGTTTTGGCGTGGACCTCGCCATTCGCATCGACCACGTCACTCTGATCGCCGCCATCGTCGTAAGCCTCATCGTTCTGGCAGTTCTGAGCTGGCACCGCGCCGCCGGCCGGGGTGAACAGGGGCCCATCCGATACCAGGTCAACGCGCTCTTCCTGCTGGTCAGCGCACTGGGTGTGATCGTCAGCGGAGATCTGGCCGAACTGGCTGCATTCTGGCTTGCCGCCGGCCTGGCGACCTACCTGCTGCTCTCCCAGCGCTGGGGCAGCGATGTTTTCGGACGCGCCTCCCGCTTCGGGCTGGCGCTGCCCTTGCTGGGCGACATGGCCCTGCTCAGCGCAATCTCGCTCTTCTACTCTCGCGCCGCCAGCCTGGACCTCGATCGGCTGCAGACGTCAGTGCGTAACACGCCGGGGGTGGGGCTCAAGTTCCTCTCCCTGCTGGCCGTCCTGATAGTGCTGGCCGTCGCCGTCCGGGCCGCCATCTGGCCCTTCACCGCTTGGCAAACCGCTACCACTGAGCAGCCGCCGTCGCTCTGGGCGTTGGTGCTGGGCGTCTGGCCGGTCCTGGCCGGCGTAGCGCTCTACCGCTGGCTGCCGGTCATCACGCTGGCTGGGCCGCAGGTGTTGGTCGGCTTGGCAGCGGCCCTGGCGCTGGCCGCCATCCTGGGCCCGGTTCTCTCGCTGCTGGCCTTCGACCTCCGCCGGGCTGTGCAGCTCGCGTCCTCTGGCGCGGTGGCGGCGGCGCTTCTGGCCATGCTCTCCTCGATGCCAGCCCAGCACGGGCTCGGCTGGCTGGCGGCGGGCGCTCCGCGCTGGGTTGCGTTGGTGGGCCTCGTCTCGCTTTTCGGGGCAGGGTTGGCACGCGCCGGGCTCGGCTTGGTCGGCGGTGGTCTGGCACTTCGCTACAGGTCTCCTGAGCTGCAGCACCTGGGCGCCGGCTGGCAGCGGCTGCCGGGATCCACCGCCGGCGTGCTCCTGGCGCTGCTGACGCTCAGCCTGGCCGCGTTCGCCGCTCCCGCGCTCCAGCCCGGCACAGCCCTCGCCGCCCGCGTCGTCTTCGGACTTGCCCTGCTGCTGGCTGGGCTGGCGATGGGCCGCGTCTACAGCATGGTGGCGCATGGCGTCATCCCCCGCCGGCGCGGCTTCGAGCCGAACAGGGTGCGGGAGATGCGGCAGCTGGCCGTCGCGGCCGGGCTGCTGCCGGCTGGGCTCGCGTTGGTGGCGCAAGGGCTGTTCCTCTGGAAACCTTGGCTCGGCTTCCTCGGCGCTGGCACTGCGCAGCCTGACCCAGCCCGACTGCTGATCTGGCTGCTGCCGGGGCTGGTCGGCTTTGCGGTTGCCGCGGCTCTGGTCTTCGTCCGGCGGGCGCTGGCCATGAATCAGCTCAGGCATGCCGGCGCCGCCTATCGCCGACTGTGGGCGATCGCAAGACTGAGCTTCGGCCGCTTCTTCAGCCGGCCGGCGTTGGAGCTGACCCGCCTGCTCGAGGTGCGCGGCCTCCCCGTCGCCGAAGCAGCGCTGGGCCGGGCACTGGTCACCGCCGGCCTGCTGGCGGGGCGCCGGCTTTCCCTGCTGAGAGTGGGGCTGGCGCTGCTGGCAGTGCTGGCGCTGGGCTTCGCGCTGCTGACGCCGGGAGTGCGGCGGTGAGCCTCTGGCTGGCTGGCGTGGCTCTGCCCAGCCCGAGTCCAAGTGCGCAGCCGACCACTTTCGGGGCAGGCGTCATCAGTGTCAGCTTCCTGCTCAGCGTGCTGATCTGGGGGCCCGTAGTGATGGCAGGGATCATCGCGCTGATCCCCCGCGGCGGGCGCACCCGACTCGAGCGCTGGCCGCTGGGCGTCGCCTTCTGGACCATGGCCGGCACCTGCGCCATCACCCTCATCGGCTACTCACAATTCCAGTCCTTCTCGGGTGGTCTCCAGTTCGAGGAGCGGTTGCCCTGGCTGCCCTCGATTGGCGTCAGCTACCACCTCGGCGTCGACGGCATCAGCATGGCTGTGCTGCTGTTGAACCAGCTGATCGGCGTGGTGGCGGTGCTGGCCGGCTGGGAGCTGCGGGAGCGGCCCCGCTCCTACTTTGCGCTGCTGCTGCTCATCCAGGCCGCCGTGACAGGCGTGGTTGCGGCACAGGATTTTTTCCTGTTCTTCCTGTTCTGGGCGCTGGCTGCTGTACCTGTCGCGCTCCTGGCAGGGGGCTGGGTGCGGCGTCCGGGCGCCTCAGCCAGGGTGCTAGGCTACTGGGCCTTCGGCTCCGCTGCGCTGCTGGTGGGAGGGCTCCTGCTCTACCGGGGGACCGGCGCCACCAACTTCGACCTCAGCAGCCTGGCGGGGATCCAGGGCCAGACGCGGCTCCAATTCCTCGCCGGCGTGCTGTTCCTGCTGGCCGCCGCCAGCCGCTTGCCGCTGGTGCCGCTGCACGGCTGGGTGAAAGACGTGTACCGCGATGCTCCGGCGGGAGTGGCGATCCTGGTCGCCGGGGCGTCAAGCCGCCTGGGCGGCTACGAGCTGGTCAGGCTCCTGGCCGGCGCCGAGCACGATGGCGCCAAGCGGCTGGCTCCCTATCTCGGCATCCTGGCCGCGCTGACCGTCGGCTACGCCGGCCTGGCCGCCCTGCGCAGCCGGCAGGTGCGGGGGGTGGCAGCGTATCTGGCCCTTGTTCCCGGTGGCCTGACGCTCTTGGGTCTGGCTGGGCTCACACCACTGTCGCTCCACGGGGCTGTGCTGTCGCTCTTCGCCGGGGGCCTGGCGGGGGCGCTGATAGTGGGCGCCGCCGCCACGCTGACCGAGCGAGCGGGCACTGGCCGAGTTGAGTTCGCCGCCGGGCTGGCCGGCCGCATGCCAGTGCTGGCCTGGCTCTTCGCGATCGGCGCGCTGTCAGTTCTTGGCCTGCCGTTCATGGCGACGTTCGCCGCCGATCTGATGATCTTCCTGGGCTCCTTCGGCACGGTGCCGGCGCCCGCCTTCGGGGTAGCGGCTGCGCTGGTGCTGGTGGCCGGGGCGGTGGCCTGGCTGCTGCAGCGGACGCTGTTTGGTGCCGCCAACCGGGAGGGGCCCGAGCCGGAGGAGGCCAGCCTGCCCGAGAAGTGGTACCTGGGCATCCTGGTGGGCGCCCTGCTCTGGGTGGGCCTGGTACCTGGCGGTCCAAAGCTGCTCGGAATTCCCCTCTTCGACCCGGGGCTGATCAACGTCATCAGCCCGGGAGTCGCTGATCTGGCGTCCACCTACGCACCGGCGCCGCCGCCGACCCCTTCGCCGAGTCCCTCGGCCAGCCCGTCCCCGGCCGCGGGCCAGCCGACCTCGCCCAGTCCGAGCAGCACGCCATGAGAGTCACAGCACTTCTTCCCGAGGCAGTCATCCTGGCCACCGCCGCCGGCCTGCCTCTCGGCCGGCGGCTCCTTCCCGAGCGTCGTGAGCTCGGCTGGCTGGCTCCGCTGGCGGTCGTGGCGGCGCTGCTGCTGGAGCTCTGGCTCGGCGCTCAGGTTGGCTCACTCTTTTCGGGCGGCTGGCTGCAGGACAGGTTCAGCCTCTTCGCCAAGGCCGCGCTGCTCCTGGGCCTTCTGGTGTTCGTGGTGGTTGATCGTGAACCGGAAGCGTGGCCGGACCTCGAGGCTTTAGCCTTCCTGGCAGTCTTCGGCGGCATGGTGGCAGTGTCCGCGCCGTCGCTCGTCGGTCTCTGGGCAGGCCTCGAGCTGGCCGCGCTGGCGGGAGTGGCTGCCGGCGGCTTCAGCTCGCGCACCGCTGCCTCTGAGCTGCTGTTCGTATCCGCCGGCGCTGGCGGCTTGCTCGCGCTCGGCTTTGCCTTTCTCTATGCGCTGACCGGTACCACCTCGCTCGCCGGGCTCCGTCTCGGGCTCGCGCACCGGCAGCTGGCCCTGCCGCTGGCCCTGATCGTGCTGCTCGTCCTCTCGGGGCTGGCGCTGCGCCTGGCGCTGGCGCCGCTGGCTGGGAATGGCGGCCGGACGGCGGACAGCCGCGGCCAGGCGGTGCCGGCTGCTCTGCTCAGCGCCGTCGCCTTACTCGTGGCGGCCAAGCTGCTGCCGAGCTTGGCCGCCGCCACGATCGTCTGGGCGCCGTGGTTGGCGGTGCTTTCGGCGGCTGCCATGCTGCTGGGCGGACTGCGGGCGGCGGCGCTGCTTCGCCCTGAGCGCCAGGCGGTCTGGCTGGCGGTGGCCCAGGTGGGCTGGGTCGGCGCCGCCTTGGCGATCCCCCAGCAGCGAGGCACGGCCGCCGCTCTTTTCTTGCTGGGTTGCCTGCTCTTCGCCTGGGTGGGCGCAGCGCTGCTCGCCCGACTCGAGCCGTCGGCCCTGGCCGGGCTCACCACACGAGACCCCCTGCGCGCAGCCGGGCTGGGGCTGGCGCTGCTCTCGCTCGCCGGAGCGCCGCCGCTGGGCGGGTTCTTCGGCGAGTTTGCGGTGGCTGCCGAACTGATCCGGTCAGATCTCGGCTGGGTCTTGGCGGCCGGCCTCCTGGGCTGGATGGCAGGTCTCTACGGAGTGATCCGGACGCTGGCTCGCAGCTACCTGGAGGCGGCCCCAGAACCGCCGCGCCGCGGTCCCCGGCCGGCGCCCGTCTGGACTGTGAGCGCGCTCTTGCCGGCGGTTCTGGTGCTGGGCTACGGTCTGTTCGCGTTCCCCATCCACAGCCTGGCCAGCCAGGGCGCCGCGGCTCTCGGCCTCCGCTAGTCTCGACATGGTCACGACGTGCCGACGTGGTAGGTAGGGGCGGCTGAAAAGCGATGGCAGCGGGTGCTCTCGGAAGCCGCCACATCGCGCCGGCGGCTGGAGCCACGAGCCGGGAGGCTGCCTACGAACGTTTCGTCTATGGTGCTCGCAAGGTGCACCCTGGGAGAGAGCTATCGTCCCCTCGTCTTGAGAGCTGTACGCGCTAGCCGGCGGCCGCTACTCCGGCCCCGCCCGCTGAGCGTCGGCGCCTCGCTTGCCTACCTGAGCGCCACTGCGTTGTGGCTGCTCGCGGCAAGGCCGCCGGCCCTGCCCTGGCTGGCATTGGCGGCGCTCGCGGTGGCCGCGGCCGGGCTCTACCTGCCGGGGCTCGCCAATCAGATCTCGCTCGGGCGCGCCTATCTGGCGGGGCCGGCGCTGGGACTGGGAGCAACCCGCGCGCTGCTGCCGCTGGCGCTGGTGGTGCTCCTGGCTGGCGCCACCGACCTGGCGGATGGTTTCGCCGCCCGGCGCTGGGAGCAGCCCACGCGCCTGGGCGGGGCGCTCGACCCCGTGGTGGATGGGCTGCTCTTCGGCAGCGCCGCTGTCGGACTGGCGCTTTCGGGCCTCTACCCGCTCTGGCTGGCAGTCCTGGTGATTCTGCGCTACCTGCTGCCGGCGATCGGCGGCGGCCTTCTGCTCCTGTTGGGCCGCCAACCGGTGCTGAAACACACCCCGGCGGGCCAGGTCTCAACTGCGGCCATAGCCCTCCTGCTGATCGGATTGGCGGCCTGGGCGGCGTTGGGCAGGGACGCAGCCTGGCTCAAGCTGGCGGCCGAGGTGTTGATCCCACTCTCGGCGGCGGCCGCCCTGCTGAACCTGGCCTGGGTCAACCGATCGGCGCTGTCGGCCGGGCCTGACCACGGGTAGAGTTAGAGATGGTCGCGCTAGATGGGGAGCTGGCGGTTCCCTGCACCGGCAATCCGCCATAGCCGGGTTGAATTCCCCGTCGAGGTCCGGATCTTTTGAACGGACGCGGAAAGAAGGCGTTGAAGGCTGGGACCTGCGCAGCTCGGGTCTCCGAACCCCGTCAGGTCCGGAAGGAAGCAGCGGTAAGGAGGCCGCCCGAGGGTGCCGCAGCCATTCTGGCTGGAGTCTCTAGTTCGCGTGCCGCAGGAGCTCAGGGATCGAAACGGGGTGCGCGGCCATAGCCCAGCTCTGTGAAACGAAAAGCAACCCCGAACAGCCGCCGAGAACCGTGACCTACCAGACCCTCTACCGCAAGTACCGCTCGCAGACCTTCGCGGACCTGGTGGGGCAGGAGGCGACCAGACGCGCCCTGCAAGGCGCGATCGGGGGCGATCGGGTGGCCCACGCCTATCTTTTCGCCGGCACCCGAGGGACCGGGAAGACGTCCGCCGCCCGGCTGCTGGCCAAGGCCGTCAACTGCCTTCAGCGGGTATCCGGGAGCGTGGAGCCTTGCAACCGGTGCGAGTCCTGCCGGCAGATCCAGAACGGTACAGCCCTGGATCTGATCGAGATCGACGCCGCCTCCAACCGGGGCATCGATGAGATCCGCGACCTGCGGGAGAAGGTCAATCTGGCCCCCGCGCTGGGCCGGCGCAAGATCTACATCATCGACGAGGCGCACATGCTCACGACAGAGGCGTTCAACGCTCTTCTGAAGACGCTGGAGGAGCCGCCGCCCCACGTGGTCTTCGTGCTCTGCACTACCGAGGCGAACAAGGTGCCGGCGACAGTGGTCGGCCGCTGCCAGCAGTTCAACTTTCGTCGATTCAACGACGAGCAGATCACCGGTCGTCTCCAGCACGTGGCCCGCTTGGAGGGCATCCAGGTCGAGCCGGCCGCGCTGAGCCTCATGGCCAAGGTCGCCCAGGGCTCCATGCGCGACGCCATCGGCCTGCTCGATCAGCTGGTTCCGGTCGCCGGCGAGACGATCACCGGGTCGGCCGCCCGGGACCTGCTGGGTCTGGCCGACCCCCGCCAGGTGGAGCGCATCTTCGACCTCGTGCTGGCCGGCCGGGCGAGCGAGGCGCTGAGCGAACTGGCCAGCGTCTACGAGGCCGGCGGCGAGCTGCGGCAGCTTGTGCGGGGCCTGATGGAGCGCTGTCGCGACCTCCTCCTGCTGGCGATCGAACGCCGGGAAGAAGGCTGCCGGGCGTGGCTGTCGTCGGCGCTCGATTCCCTCCTTCACCTGGACGGTGAGGTGAGAAGGCACGGCGAGCCGCGCTTCCTGGTCGAGGCTGCGCTGGTTCGCCTGGCGGCGAATGCGGCCCCTGGCGGCTCTCAGGCAGCCGGCGGGGTTGCGGCTGGCGTCGAGCAGTCGACCCAGGTGGTCGCCCAGAGCGAGACCGCGGCCCCGCCGAAGCCCCCGCCCTTGCCCGCCCCGGCGGCAGTCTCTGAACCTGTGACAGAGACCGGCGCCCCCTCGCTGAGGGAGATCGCCGCCCCGGGGCCCGCCGGGAGCCCCGCCCCAGCGCCTGCCGGCGATCCCGCCCCGGCTCCGCAGTCAGCTCTAGCGCCGGTCGGAGCGAGCCCCTCGAGTGATGCTGTCGAGGGCTGGCGCGGAGTGCTGGAACAGCTCTCGCCGAAGATGAAGGCCTACTTCCGTGACGCGCAGCCGGCGGTCTCCGGTTCCCGGCTCAGCCTCACGTTCGCGTACGCCTTCCACCACAAAATGGCGCAGGAGAATGCCGGCGAGATAGCGCCGCCTGTCAGGGCCTGGTTGGGGGAAGCGGCCACCGTCGAGTTTCTGCTTCAGGACGCCAAGCCGCCCGCCGTGCGGACCGCCGCCGCGACGGGGGCGCAGTCGCCGGAGGATGATCCTCTCGTCAAGGCGGCCATCCGGGAGCTGGAGGGCAAGGTGCTGCGGGTGAAGCAGATGCCTGGTCCCAGAGCCGGTTCCAAGTCAGAGCTGTAGAGCCAGTTACAGGCAAGAAGGAGCTGTCCAAGTGCAGAACCAGATGAAGATGATGCAGCAGGTCCAGAAGATGCAGGCGCGCATGGCGCAGGTCCAGGGCGAGCTGGAGGCGGCCACCGTGGAAGGTACAGCAGGTGGGGGCGCTGTCAAAGCAGTGGTCTCCGGCCAGCAGCGTCTGGTGTCGATCGAGATCGATGCCGAGGTGGCGGACGACTTGGAGATGCTGCAGGACCTGATCCTGGCCGCAGTCAACGAGGGTCTGGACCACTCACGGGAGCTGGCCGCCTCCCGCATGCAGGCGGTGACGGCCGGCCTGGGCCTGCCGCCGGGCTTGATCTGAGCCGGCGCCCCTCCGCGACCCTCTGATAAGATGCTGCAGCTGCCACTGCCCCTGGAGCAGCTGATCAGGGAGCTGTCGCGCCTGCCCAGCGTGGGTCCCAAGACCGCCCAGCGCCTGGCCTTCTTCATCCTCCGTTCCGACCGCTCGCAGGCGGAGGCCCTGGCGCAGGCGGTGATGGACGTCAAGAGCCGGATCGGCTACTGCGAAGAGTGCTGGAACATAGCCGAAGGCAGGCGCTGTTCGATCTGTCTCTCCCCGCGCCGGGAGCCGACGCAGCTGTGCGTGGTGGAAACGCCGCTCGACCTCCTCGCAGTGGAGCGGACAGCCGAGTACCACGGCCTGTACCACGTGCTGCACGGTGTCATCTCACCGATCGATGGGGTCGGTCCCGCCGACATCCACGTTCCGGAGCTGGTCGAGCGGGTGCGGAGCGGAGGCGTGCGGGAGGTCATCATCGCCACGGATGCCGACATCGAGGGCGAGGCGACTGCCGTTTACCTGCTGCGAGCCCTGTCGCCGCTCGGCGTACAGGTGACCCGACCCGCTCACGGGTTGCCTGTTGGCGGCGACCTGGAGTACGCCGACGAGCTGACCCTGGCCCGTGCCCTGAGCGGTCGGCGCGCCTTCTAGTCAGCTGTACCAGCCGCGGCACGGGTGACTGGAAGGTGTTACCATCATCTTTCGCGCTGGGCGGGCACTGAGCCGGCCGGACGCGAGACGATGAGCCGCCCGGGAAGGGTTTGAAGCCCGCCGCGGCGGTGTACAATTGACGTTGCGCCTCCGCCGAGAAGGCTTTGTGCGCCCTGCGCCGGGTTTGGTTGAGGTCTTTTGAAGGCCTTCGCGCGATCCAAAGGGCCAGGGTCGGAAGGGGCGGCCAGCACTTTGACAACTGAAGAGTGAGAAGGACTTAAAGAGTCCAAACGGACTCAGGACTGCGATGTCCTGGGGTCCTTGCTTTAGACGGAGAGTTTGATCCTGGCTCAGGGTTAACGCTGGCGGCGCGCCTGATACATGCAAGTCGAGCGAGGGCTCATTTCTCGCAAGAGAGATGGGTTCCTAGCGGCGAACGGGTGAGTAACACGTGGGCAACCTTTCCCAAAGTGGGGGATAACATCGAGAAATCGGTGCTAATACCGCATGTGGTCATCGAAGACATCTTCGATGAGAAAAGCAGCAATGCGCTTTGGGGTGGGCCCGCGGCCTATCAGCTAGTTGGTGGGGTAACGGCCTACCAAGGCATTGACGGGTAGCTGGTCTGAGAGGACGACCAGCCACACGGGGACTGAGACACGGCCCCGACTCCTACGGGAGGCAGCAGTAAGGAATCTTCCGCAATGGGCGAAAGCCTGACGGAGCGACGCCGCGTGTGGGATGAAGTCTTTCGGGATGTAAACCACTGTCGGAGGGGAAGAGAACGGACGGTACCCTCCAAGAAAGCCCCGGCTAACTACGTGCCAGCAGCCGCGGTA
>NZ_JBPCPN010000039.1:0-49063 GCF_050999135.1 Candidatus Dormiibacter sp.
CGTCTGCCGCTCGCCCCGCGTCCCCGCCGTCGACCTGCGCTGGGCCGGTGGGAGGGAGGCACGGCGCTACCGCGCCGGGGACGTCGAGGTCGCCGCGCTGGTCGAGCGCAAGGACGTCACGGTCAGCCTCGTCCTGCCGGCGCGCGAGGTGGCCGGGACGATCGGCCGCGTGCTCGGCGCGATCGCGCCGCTCGAGCGCGCCGGCCTCGTCGACGAGGTGCTGGTCGTCGACGCGGCCTCGCGCGACGGGACCGCCGCGGTCGCAGCCGCCCACGGCGCGCGCGTGGCCGACGAGTCCGAGCTGCTGCCGGAGCTCGGCCCCGCGCTCGGCAAGGGCGACGCCATGTGGCGGGGGCTGGCCGCGAGCTCCGGCGAGATCGTGGCCTACCTGGACACCGACACGGAGGACTTCCACGCGGGTTTCGTGACGGGCCTGCTCGGGCCGTTGCTCAGCGACCCGGGGGTCGACTTCGTCAAGGGCGCGTTCCGCCGCCCGCTGCGGGTCGGCGACACAGTGCTGCCCGACGGCGGCGGGCGCGTCACCGAGCTGGTCGCCCGCCCGCTGCTCAACCTCCACGTGCACGAGCTCGCGGGCTTCCTGCAGCCGCTGGCGGGCGAGGTCGCCGCGCGGCGCGGGCTGCTCGAGCGGCTCCCCTTCCCGGTCGGCTACGGCGTCGAGCTCGCGATGCTGATCGACGCGCTGCGCGCCGTCGGGCTGGAGCGGATGGCGCAGGTGGACCTCGGCACGCGCCAGAATCGCCACCAGTCGCTGCAGGACCTCAGCGCCATGGCGCTCGCGGTGCTGGTGGCGGCCGAGCGCCGCATCCACGGCACGGAGCGGATCGACGCCGCCGCGCCGGGGCCGCTGCTCGTCCCGGCCGGCGGGGAGCTCGAGGTCCGCTCCGTGGTGCTCGACGAGCGCCCGCCGCTCGCCCAGCTGCTCCGCGCCGCGTCTACCTAGCGGACCAGCCGCGCGCTCCAGCGCAGCCCGCGGACGCGGCAGGTGTCGACGTAGCGCCCGCGGCGGGTCACGAGCACCTTGACGCGGAACGTGCCGCGCCAGCGTTCCCGGCCGCTCGCGATCCGGCGCCCGCGCACGGTGGCGGTGAAGCGCAGCCGGAAGCCGCCGCTCTGCCGGCGGCGGTAGGTCCCCGTGTCGAAGAAGGCGTCCGGCGTGCTCTGGGCGTGTGGACGCAGGAAGAAGGTCCGGCTCACGACCCGGCCTCGGCGGCAGCGGGCGCGCCAGTTGATGCGGGCGGTGCGCAGCAGGTTGTCGGAGCCGACCACGAGCGACGTGTGCCTCCCCTGCGACGTGTCGCCGCGGAAGACCCTGGCCTCGGCGGTGGCGCCGGCGGCGAGCAGCAGCGCGACGGCGAGCAGCGGAGCAGCGACGCGCCGGAACATGAAGTGCTGGTCGCCGCGAGCGGCGGGCTTCAAACCTGAGGGCGCCCGGCCCTAAGCTGCGCCGATGGAGTTCCTGCAACCGGACGGCTGGCGCGAGGCGCTGGAGGCGAAGGCGGCCCACCCGGGGGCGCTGCCGCTGTGGGGCGGCCCCGACGTGATGGTCGACGTCAACTTCGGCCGCGCGCGCCCGGAGGCGATCCTCGACCTCACGCGGGTGCGCGAGCTGGCCGGGTGGGACGAGCACGACGGCGAGCTGCGCGTCGGCGCCGGCGTGAGCTACGCGCGGGCGATCGCCGAGCTGGGCGACCGGCTGCCCGGGCTGGCCGCGGCCTCGCGCACCGTCGGCTCCCCGCAGATCCGCAACCGCGGGACGGTGGGCGGCAACCTCGGCTCCTCCTCACCCGCCGGCGACGCGCTGCCGCCGCTGTACGCGTCGGACGCCGAGATCGAGCTGGCCTCGGTGCGGGGCACGCGCCGGGTCCCGATCGCCGAGTTCATCACCGGGCCGAAGCGCAACGTCCTGGCCGGCGACGAGCTGATCGCCGCATTCCACGTCCGCCTGGCGACCGGCTCGCAGCAGTTCTCGAAGGTCGGCACGCGCAACGCGATGGTGATCGCGGTCTGCTCGTTCGCGCTCGCCCTGGACCCGGACGAGCGCCGCGTCGGCACCTGCGTGGGCTCGGCCGCGCCGACGCCGTTGCACGCCTCGGAAGCCGAGCGGTTCGCCGCCGGGGCGCTCGACTGGGACGGCGGCGCGCCGCTCGACGACGCCTCGCTCGCCCGCTTCGGGGAGCTGGTGGCCGGAGCCGCCAGCCCGATCGACGACGTCCGCGGCAGCGCCGCCTACCGCCGGCACGCGCTGGCCGTGCTCGCGCGGCGCTCGCTGGCGTGGGCCTGGGGCGAGCAGTGCGCCTGACCTGCACGATCAACGGCGAGCGCCGCGAGGTCGACGGCCTGTGGGAGGGCGAGAGCCTGCTGCACGTGCTGCGCGAGCGGCTCGGCCTGCCCGGGGCCAAGAACGCCTGCGAGCAGGGCGAGTGCGGCTCCTGTTCGATCTACCTCGAAGGCAACCTGGTCTGCGCCTGTCTGGTACTGGCCGGTCAGGCGCAGGACAGCGACATCATCACTGTGGAAGGTCTGGCCGAGCCGGGTGCTCTCCACCCGATCCAGGCGGCTTTCCTGGAGACCGGAGCTGTGCAGTGCGGCTTTTGCACGCCTGGACTCATAGTGGCGACCCACGACCTGCTGCGGCGCAATTCAGAGCCGTCGGACGCGCAGATCAAGGAAGCTCTGGCGGGCAACCTCTGCCGCTGCACCGGCTACGCCAAGATCATCGCCGCAGTGCACCTGGCCGCCGGTCGGCTCGTGTTGGCGCCGTGATCGAAGCTCGCCCGCTGCCCACCCGCCAGCGTCCAGTGGCGCAGAGCGCGATCACCGGCGGCATCGGTGAATCCGTCAAACGCCCAGAGGGCGTGCTCAAGGTCAGCGGCGACTTCCCCTATTCCTCCGATCTCTGGGCGGAGGGCATGCTCTGGGGCAGCACCTTGCGCAGCCCCCATCCTTATGCCCGGATCCGCGCCATCGACACGACCCAGGCCGCCGCCATGCCCGGCGTGCACTCAGTCCTCACCCACGCCGACCTCCCCGGCCGGAAGGTCTACGGCCTGGAGATCGCCGATCAGCCGGTGCTGGCCTTCGACTGCGTCCGCTACCAGGGCGAGGCGGTGGCCCTGGTGGCTGCCGAGCACCCCGAGCAGGCCCGCCGAGCAGCGGCCAAGGTGAGGGTGGACTACGAGGTGCTGGAGCCACTTTCCGATCCGGAGCTGGCGATCAGCGGTGAGGGCCCAAGCCTGCACGAAGGCGGCAATATCCTGCGCCGGCTGCGCATCGAGCACGGCGACCAGAACGCTCGCGCGGAGGTCGTGGTCAGCGGCGAGTACGTCATCGGGATGCAGGATCAGGCTCCACTTGGGCCGGAGTCAGGGCTTGCCGTGCCGGATGGCGAGGGGGGCGTTGACCTCTACATCGCCACCCAGTGGCTGCATGTCGATCGAGATCAGCTGGCAGCTGTGCTGGCGCTTCCGCCGGAGCGGGTGCGGCTCACGCTGGCCGGCGTAGGCGGGGCCTTCGGCGGCCGGGAGGATCTCTCGATGCAGGCGCACGCCTGCCTGCTTGCCCTGCGCACCGGCCGACCTGTGAAGATCGTCTACGGCCGCCAGGAATCCTTCGTCGGCCACGTCCACCGGCATCCCGGCCGGCTCCGCTACGAGCACGGTGCCGATCGCAACGGCAGGCTGGTCTACGTCAAGGCGTCGATAGTGCTCGACGGCGGCGCCTACGCCTCCAGCTCAACAGCCGTGATCTCCAACGCCTGCTCCTTCGCGTCGGGGCCCTACGCCGTCCCCAACGCCACCATCGAGGGTTGGGTGGTCTACACGAACAACCCGCCCTGCGGCGCCATGCGGGGGTTCGGCTCGGTGCAGAACTGCTTCGCCCACGAAGCTCAGATGGACAAGCTGGCCCAAGCGCTGGGTCTGGACCCTGTCGAACTCCGGCTGCGCAACGCCTTTCAGACCGGCGACACCCTCGTCACGGGCCAACCGCTGGAGGGTCCGATCCCAGTCGCCGAGCTGCTCCAGCGCGTGCTCTCGATGCCGCTGCCCGAGACAGCCGATGCCAGCCGCCGTGATCTCCGCGAGCTGCCGGGTGGCGTCTCCAACACCACGCACGGTGAGGGTGTGAGGCGGGGCGTTGGCTACGCCGCCGGGTTCAAGAATGTGGGCTACTCCGAGGGCTTTCCCGACTACTCGACAGCGCGCGTGACGCTGCGGGTGGTCGAGGGCAGGGCCCAAGCCGAGGTGCACACGGCGTCAGCCGAGGTCGGACAGGGCCTGGTCACCATCCAGGGTCAGATCGCCCACACCGAACTTGGCGTCTCCCAGGTGGTGGTGCTGAATGCTGACACCCGGGTCGGCTCGGGTGGTTCGTCCTCGGCTTCCCGGCAGACGTACATCACTGGCGGCGCCGTCAAGACAGCCTGTGAGGCAGTGCGCCAGCGCGTGCTCGAGATGGCGCGCTCCGAGCTGGGAGACCAGGCTGGCAGTGGCGAGAACTGGAGGTTGGCAGATGACAGCCTGATCGACACGTCAGGTAGGACCGTCATCGACCTGGTAACGCTGCTGGGCGACGAGGTGGTGAGCGAGGAGCGGGAGTACAGGCCACGTCCGACCGAACCGCTGGACGAGCGGGGTCAGGGGAAGGCGCATCTGCAGCTCGCCTTTGCCGCCCACCGGGCGGTGGTCGACGTGGACGTCGAGCTGGGCCTGGTCCACGTGGTCGAGCTGGCCACCGCCCAGGACGTCGGCAAGGCCATCAATCCCCTGGCGGTGGAGGGACAGCTCGAGGGCGGCGCTGCGCAGGGCCTGGGCCTGGCGATCATGGAGCAGGTTCTGGTCAAGGACGGCAAGATCATGAACCCCTCCTTCACCGACTACCTGATCCCCACGATCCTCGACATGCCGCCGGTTCGCATGGAGGTGTTGGAGCTGGGCGATCCCCGCTCGCCCTATGGCCTGAAGGGCGTCGGCGAGCCGCCGGCCATCTCCTCCGGCCCCGCCGTACTGGCGGCGATCCGCGCCGCGACAGGCCGGGAGGTGAGCCACGTGCCCGTCCGGCCGGACGATCTTCTCGACCTCTAGTGACGGTATGTCGCTGCTGATTCGGGCGGCCATGATTGTCACCGGCACCGGCGAGAAGCTGGAGGACGGCTGGCTCCTGAGCCAAGGCGGCGAGATCAAGCAGATCGGCGCAGGTCCGCCGCCCGAGGCCGACGAGCATCTGCACGAGCCGAACTGCGTGGCGATGCCGGGCCTGGTCAACGCGCACGACCACATGTATCAGTGGGCGACGCGCGGCTATGAGCCGGACGGCACGCTGTTCGAGTGGCTGACCACGCTCTATCCGGTCTGGGCCAACCTGGACGCCGAGCTGGTGCGCTGCGCGGCGCGGGCCGCGATGGCGAAGCTGCTGCTGGGCGGCTGCACCCTCTCCACCGACCACCACTACGTGTTTCCGGCCGGCCGGTCGGGGATCTTCGCCGCCCTGGTCGAGTCGGCGCAGGAGCTGGGTCTGCGCTTTCATCCCTGCCGCGGCTCCATGTCGCTCGGCCGCTCCCAGGGTGGTCTTCCACCCGACCATTTGGTCGAGCCGGAGGACGACATTCTGGCGGACACCGAGGCGATGATCGCCCGCTACCACGACCCGGCCCCAGGCTCCATGTGCCGGCTGGTGGTGGCGCCCTGCTCGCCGTTCTCGGTCAGCCCTCAGCTGATGCGGGAGTCGGCCGAGCTGGCTCGGCGAAAGGGCGTCCGCCTGCACACCCATCTCGCCGAGACCCTCGACGAGGAGCGCTTCTGCCAGGAGAGGTTCGGCCTACGGCCGGTAGAGCTGATGGAGGAGCTGGGCTGGGCGGGTCCTGACGTCTGGTACGCGCACTGCATCCACCTGAGCGATGGTGAAGTGCAAGGCGTCGCCGCCCACCAGTCGGGTATCGCCCACTGCCCTTCCAGCAACCTGCGCCTGGGGTCAGGCGCCTGCCGGGTCGAAGACCTCCTGGCGGCTGGGGTTCAGGTCGGCCTGGGCGTTGACGGTGCGGCCAGCAACGAGGACTCGAACCTCGCCGGCGAGGTTCACCAGGCTCTGTTCGTGGCCCGTCTGCGGGCCGCGCTGCAGGGCCGCCTGGATGCGCCCCACGCACTGCGCGCCCAGAGCGCCTGGCGGCTGGCGAGCGCCGGCGGCGCTGCCTGCCTGGGCCGGGACGACTGCGGCACGCTCGAGGTCGGCAAGCGCGCCGACGTCGCTCTCTTCCGTCTCGACGGGTTGGCTCAGACGGGAATTGCCGATCCGCTGGTCGCGCTGGCCCTGGCGCCGCCGGCCCGCGCCGAGTCCGTGGTGGTCGAGGGCCGGGTCGTCGTCCGCGAGGGCCAGCTCGAGACCGGGGACGAAAGGGCGATCGCAGCCGACCTCCGCGAGGCGAGCGAACGCCTGCGACAGCTCTCAGGCGTCTAGCCGGCCGGAGACGTGCCGTCGCCGTTCCGCTGACGGCCCTGAACCTTGGTCCCCGCCGCGGTCTCGGTCAGCTTGACCAGGCTTGCGATGTCCTCGTCTTCAAGACCGGCGGCCGCCGTCGCCTGGAACAGGCGCTCAGCCGCCTCCCCCAGCGGCAGCGGTAGACCGACGGCCCGCGCTTCGGCGGCGATCAAGCCCAGGTCTTTGGCGAGGAGCTTGACGGAGGTCGCGCCCGAGAAGTCGCGGGAGATGAAGCGGGGAACATTGCGAGTGAGCATCCGAGAGCTGCCGAAGGAGGTGCCCAGCATCTCCAGCAGCAGGTCGGCGTCGATTCCCAGCTTGGCTCCGAACACCGCCGCCTCGGCGGCGGCGGCCGAATGGACAGCGCAGAGCAGCTGGTTGACCAGCTTCACCGCCTGACCGGCGCCAACCGGCCCGCAGAGACGAATGTTCTGGCCGTACGCCTCGAAGGCGGGCAGCGCGCGCTGAAAATCGGCTTCGGCGCCTCCTGCCATCACTGTCAGGCTGCCGGCGGCCGCGCCGTCAGGGCCGCCGCTGACAGGTGCGTCCAGGAAACCGGCGCCCGTGCGTGCGAGCAGAGCGGCGCAGGTGCGGCTGGTGTCGGGGCTGACGGTGGAATGGTCGGCGTAGAGCTGACCGCCCCTGGCGGCGGCCGCCAGCTCGCGATAGACGCTCTCCACCGCTTCTGGGGTCGGCAGAGCCGTGAGCACGAGCTCGGCCCGCTCGGCTACCTGAATGGCGGAGTCTGCGGTGACCGCTCCGGCGGCCACCAGCTCCTCCACCGCCCGCCGGGAACGGTTGTGGGCGGCGACTCTGTGGCCGGCGCTGAGCAGCCGCCGCACCATGGGCTGACCCATCTTGCCGAGACCGATGAAGCCCACTTCCATACTCTCGAATTGTCTCAGTAACCGCCCAGCCGCCGCTGCTCGGCGCTCAGTCGTTCTCCGCTGGTCTTCGAGCGCTGACGTAGAAGCGCTCAGTTTCGACCTCAAAGCCGATGTACGGAGGGCGCACGGTTATGCGCTCGACGGGAAGACCCTCCTCGGTCAGCATGGTGTTGATCTGATCCGGCTCAAAGAAGTGGAAATCGAGGTTGACGTCCACGCCCCACAAGTCCTCAACATGCCTGCGCTCGGAGCCCCGGTGGAATGACGCCAGCAGGACGCCGTCCGGCCGGAGGATCCGTCGCAGCTCTCGGACCGCCTGGCGGAGCTGCTCGGTATCAAAGTGGATGAGGGAGTAGAAGGCAACTACCGCTGCGAAGGCGGCGTCCGGAACTTCGAGCGAACGCATGTCGCCCACCTCAAATCGAATCCCGGGGTTCAGCCGCCGCGCCGCTTCGATCAGCCGCGGGGAGAGATCGATTCCCGTCACTTCAACGCCGCCTTCGCGCAGATAACGCGCAACGTGACCGGGACCGCAGCCGATGTCGCAGACAGTTCCGCGGCAGTTGACCTCCTGGACCAGCTCATCGAGCAGCCTCCTGTCCAGGGGCTTGTGGCGCAGCTCGTCATAGATATGCGCCGCGTACTCACTGGCGGCGGCGTCGTAACTCTTTCGGACGGCGTCCTCGGATGGCATGGCTCGTATGCCACAAAGCCTAGCCGGCACCGCACGAGGTTCCTGGCTCGCCGTTGTTCACGACCAGCACCGGAACGCGGCCGGTCGGGTGAGCGCTGGCCTGGTCCGCGAGCTGAGAGCGCACCGCCAGTTGGTCGGGTTGGGGGCAAAGATCGAAGCGGAACAAAGTGGCGACGAGCGTCTGAGGCGACTTCGGGGCCGGGTATCAAGGCCCAAGACGGCGCAGCTGAGGCACGCGATCGAACGCAGCGCCCGAGCTGACGATCCAGTCGCATCTCCCCTCGACGGCGTAAGCGGCGTGAAAAGCGTCCCGAGACGCGAGGCCGAGATCACTCATGAGGGACTGCGCAATGTGCATCGACGACAGGTGGCTGGGTGCCAGGTCCAGATCGAGATTGTCAAGTGCTTTCCACAACCCGGCCAGTCGGCCTCGCATTCGCTTCATCACTGTTACCGTTGAGCGGCGGAACGTGGCCAGCGCGGCTGCATCCCCCGAATCACGCAGCCAGGCAAGTACCAGCCGGTAGGCAAGCTCGTCAACAACCAGGGCACTGATCAGCGGCCGATCCGAGCCGATCTCGGCCTCCACTCGTTCTCGCCAGTACAGATATTCGGCGGGTGCCGACTGCTCTGTCTGACGCATGAGCCCGAACAGGTAATTGGTGTCCAGGTAAACCCGACTCAAAGGTCGCGGGTCGCGCGCTCGAGGCCTGTGTCCGGAAGGTCATCGATCACCTTGCCGAGAACCCAGTCCATCTCCTCCTTGGTCGCCTCACCGGCGACCCCCGCCACTGTCGCCCAACGCTCGGCGCGGGATTGTCCTGCCTGCCGCCAGAGGCCACCCGGCTCAACCCCAAGGGCATCGGCCAACCGGCCGATCGTCTCGAGGTCGACTCGCGTCGCCCTGCCAGTGATGATGTTGCGGGCGGTCTTGACGTCGACTCGGGCTTTGGCGGCAAGCTGGCGCGCGTTCCAACCCTTGCGCTCTACGAGCTCATCGACACGCCACTTGACCTCCACAGGGGAACATCCTACCACGACCGGGGAAGATGTTGACTCATGGCCTCAAGCCACGAGAGAAATGGCGAGAATGGCGGCCAGTGCGTTGGAGGATGCAGAGTAGGGCAGTCGCTGTTGGCTGCGGGCTCGCGCTCGCCGCGGCATCAGCGGGGCTGGTCTTCGCGCGCAGCACTGTCGACAGCTACGACGCGAACATCATGGTGCACGTGACCGAGTCGATGGTCCAGCGCCACAATTTGTTAGTACCGCACTCAGTCGACCCCTTCAATCTCAACTCGCCGTATTCGTTTTACGGCCTCGGTATGTCACTCTTGTTCGCCCCGTTCTACATCGCTGCTGAGCACTTACACCAGGATGCAATCGCGTGGGCAATGTCGGCGAACGCGTTCGTCTTTGCGGCGACCGTGGTGGTCCTGTTCCGGCTCGCGCAAGCCCTGGGCGGTGATCTTCGGCATGCGGTCACGACAGCATGCCTAACCGGCTTCGGGACCTTGCTCCTGCCTTATACCTCGACCGGGTTCTCGGAGCCCAGCGTGGCCCTGGCGACGGCCCTGGGGCTGCTCGGCATCTGCCTTGCCCGGTCGCGGCCGACATCGGGTTCGATGCTCGCTGGGGCCAGCGCCGGCTTGGCGTTGCTGATGCGAACCGACTCCCTGCTCCTCATCGTGCCCTTCCTCCTGATAGGCTCGTGGCTGGAAGCACGCCAGCAGGGTTGGCCAGCCGATGCCGGAAACCCGAGTCCCGATGTGAAACGGGGATCCCGCCCGCTCACCAGCAAGCGCTGGCTCAACGTCGGTCTTTTCCTAACAGCGTTCGCACCCTTCGCGTTGACTGTGGCCTGGTACAACATGCTGCGCTTTGGAGCCCCCTGGCGGCTGGGCTATGGCGCCCAGGGTTTCGGCCATCCCTGGCTGACTGGAGCGTGGGGTCTATTGTTTTCGCCGGGAGCCGGTCTGCTCTGGTACGTCCCTTTGTTAGTCCTCGCCGTTGCGGGCTGGGCATTGGCGTGTCGCAGGATGCCCGTCTTGGTCGGCACCAGTGCAGCGTTGCTGGTCGCTCGGATCGCCCTGTACGCAGCCTGGGGGGATTGGCCCGGACTAGTGAGTTGGGGTCCCCGTTTCCTGGTCCCGGCGATGCCGGCGCTCGCTGTCGGCATTGGCGAAGTAGTGCGCCGATTCCACCGCCTCCCGCTCGCAGTCAAGCTGGCCGTGCCTGCCATTGCCGCCCTCTCGTTGGCCGTCCAGCTCGTCGGTAGCAGCGTCCGCCCGGAGGCCAACCACATGATCCAGGCGGTAATCCTAATCTCCACGAACGAGCCGGGAAGTCAGGTGGGGTGCGCATCCGTTGCTGGGCCGACGCGACCAGGCCCCGATCAGGTGCTGTTCGACTGGCGATGTTTCCCGATCACCGACGAGGCCCAGCAGCTTCTGCACGGGCAGGCCCTACTGACGGGGCAATACCTTGGCCCACCGGTGGATGAGAGGCGGCTGGGTCTATTGACACTCCTATTGGCGGCGGGCCTGGATGTCGCTCTGGTCGTGAGCGGGGGGCGTGAAACGGCAGGAGAACTTCGGTAGGCATCAGTATCCCCCGGGCTGGAAGGGTTGCCTTGGTCCCGGCCAAGACGTGGATGCCTTCGTTTCCGAGCGTAAGCCGACTATGTGACGACGCGAGCGACGCCGAGGTTTGTGATGTCGCCTCCGCCGCGATACAGGCACTCGCTGGCGCTGTTGCGGGTTTAGGTGCGTTTGCCGACGAGGATAGCTCCGGTATCCGCCAGTAATCGCAGAAGCGATACTAGCGCCTCCCTGTGGTCTCGACCCTTGTTGAGGTGAGTCGAGAGACAGTGCTCGTTCGGCGTGGTTGCCAGCGGGGTTGGGGTGCTAAGCGGAGAAGGGTGACTAGCGGAGAGGGGTGGCTAGCGGGATTCGAACCCGCGACACCCAGAACCACAATCTGGTGCTCTAACCTACTGAGCTATAGCCACCGCTGAGGCCGGTCCGCCGGCACCGCCGGGCGAGGATTCTACCAGCCGCCCGGGTGCCGCGGGGTCCGCATTGAGTTCGTCCGGCGAGCCACACTCGCTCCCAGTCGACCTGAGGAACTGCCCGATGGTTGACAATGGGAGACAACCCCGAGCGAGGTAAATGATGGCGACTGCAAACCCGGCCTTTGACCAGCTGATGCGCAACGGCGAGCTCATCGAGTCGCCGAACGAGATGACGCCCGAGTACAAGAAGGAACTGCGCCACACGCTGACGGTCTCGGGTGACACCGAGCTGATCTCCGCTCCTGCCTATTACCTCGCTGCGCAGCGGGCGCCGAGCATCAACGCCTTCATGACAGGCGTCGCCATCATCCAGGACGAGCTCGCCCACGCCCACATCGCCTATCACATCCTGGAGGAGCTGGGCGAGGACCAGGAGAAGCTCATCTTCTCGCGCGACCCCAAATCCTTCCGCTACCCGTACGCGTTCGACGTGCCCTTGGAGACCTGGACCGAGCTCATCGTCGCCAATCTCTTCTACGACCAGGCGGGGTTCTGCCTGCTCGGCGACATCCACGCCGAGTGCTCCTACGGGCCCTGGAAGCGCGGCCTGAACAAGGTGATGGCGGAGGAGAACTTCCACCTCCGGAACGGCCGCACCTGGGCCAAACGGATGGCCGCCGCCGGCGGGGAGGCGCGAGCGAACCTGCAGCGGGCGGTGGACTGGATGTTCCCGCTCACAGTTGAGTGGTTCGGCCTCCCTGATGCCCTCAAGATGCACTCGACCCAGCTCGACTTTCGCCTGAAGGGCAAGACCAACGATCAGCTCCGCCAATGGTGGCTGTCGCTGGTCGTGCCCTACTGCGAGGAGATCGGAATCAGGGTGCCGGCCCACCGAGAGGAGAGCGACGGCCAGGTGACCTACGTCCTGGACTACCCCTTTCCCTGCACCTTCGACGCCGAGTTGAAGCGCTGGGACCTGAACGATCCCTGCTCGTGGGACGACGTCATGCAGCGCTGGCGCGCTCGCGGGCCCCGCAACGCCGAGATGGTCGGGGCTCTGCAGGAGGAGTTCCACAAGTTCCGCCAGGCGCACCCGCGGTGATGGAGCTTGAAACTTCGACGACACTCTGGGACGCCCTCCGCCAAGTGGAGGACCCCGAGATGCCTGTGAACATCGTGGATCTCGGCCTGGTTTACGGACTGAAGCAGGCTGACGGCCTGGTCGAGGTCGATCTCACCTTCACAGCGATGGGCTGCCCGGCCGCTGACATGATTGTGGACGACATTCGCGAGCGATTGCTGCGCGCGCCCGGCGTCCGCCAGGTGTCCATCCGCGTCGTCTGGGATCCCCCCTGGACCTCCGCCCGACTGAGCCAGGCCGGGCGCGACGCGCTCGAGATGTGGGGACTGGCTGTCTAGGACGGTAAGTGCAGTTCAAACGAGTTCACGACGACGTCAGGGCCTATGAGGTCTTTGCGCGCAAGCTCCGGCAGGAGCCGCTCAGGCAGATCGGCAGCGTGGTAGCCCCTGACGACGACCTGGCCGCCGCCTACGCCCGCGCCACCTACGACGAGGAGCGCTGGATCGAGCTGGCGGTCGTGCCCCGGGAGGCGATCAACACGCTCTGGGCACCCGGCGAAGAGGCCTCCGCGTGAGCCTCGGCGCGCTGGTCCTGAGCCTGGCTGACAACAAGCAGCTGCTCGGCCTGCGCTATGCCGAATGGGCCACCCGCGCGCCTTCGCTGGAAGCTGACATCGCGGCCGCGGCCATGGGCCTGGACGACCTGGGGCATTCGCGCGTGCTCTATGGCTGCCTGGAACCGCTGGGCGACGATCCCCGCGAACCCGAACGAGAGAGCAATGCCGCGAGGTATCTCAACCTCGCTTACTTCGACGAATCCTTCGCCTCCTGGGGTCACTTCGTGGCCGCCAACGCCGTCCTCGATACAGCGTTCAGCGTGATGCTGCAGGCGATGGTGGAAGGCAGCACTGAGGTGCTGAAGACCCGCTTGCGCAAGATGCTGATGGAGGAGCGCTATCACTTCCTGCACGGCCGCAGCTGGCTTCGGGCGGGGATCGACCAGGCGCCGCTGACGGCAGCCTGGCAGGAGGCGCTGGAGTGGTTCGGGCCGCCCGACGGCGAGGTGGCGCAGCTTCACAGTTCAGGCGCCCTGGCCCTGGGTCCTGGCGAACTGCGAGCGCGGCTGGAGGAGCGGCTGGACAGCGCCGCGCCTGAACTTCAGCTCGACTGGACGGCCTGGGATCCCGGGCGCCGGCGATCCCGACCAGGTCAGATCGACGACCGCACTTTCGGCATGCTGCGGGGCCTGGAGGAGAACCGGTACGCCGCCGCGCGAGTCTGAGCCTTCCGCCGAGTCAGGCTCGCCCCGGAGCACCCCGCGCTGCCCCCACTGCGGCTCTGAGCGCGCCGCAGTCATCTCTCTCTTTGGGACGCAGGCGATGACGCTGCAGTATCGCTGCGAGGCGTGCGGCACGCTTTTCGAAGCCGTCAAGTACGACACTGAGGAGCCATGAGCTCCCCCATCCTGGAAGAGTGGGCGGCGGCGAACCCGCGCTCTCACGAACTCTTCCTTCGCGCCAGTCAGAGCCTGCCCAGCGGCATCACCCACGACATCCGGCACGCGGCTCCGTTCCCCCTCCTGATCAGCAGAGCCGCCGGCAGCCACAAGCAGGACGTCGATGGGCACGACCTGATCTGCTACGTGATGGGCCACGGAGCCCTTCTGCTCGGCCACAACCCGCCCCAGGTGGTGGAGGCGATCCGGGCCAACGCCGATCGGCTGCTGCACGGCGGCGCCTCCCACGAGCTGGAGGCGGAGTGGGCCGAGCGCATCTGCCGACTGGTCCCAGCCGCCGAGCGAGTCTGCTTCACGAGCAGCGGCACCGAGGCCACCATGCTCGGCCTCCAGGTGGCACGCGGGTTCACGGGCCGGGATCATGTGCTCAAGTTCGAAGGTCACTTCCACGGCTGGCACGACACTGCCAAGATCGGCGCCGATCTGCCGCCCGGCAGCTCCGCCCCGGCAGGGGTGCCCGCCGCTCTCTTGGAGGTCACCCGGGTGGTCAAGCCGGAGCTGGGCGATGTCGAGACCGCTCTCCGCGACAGGCGGGTGGCGGCGGTGATCCTGGAGCCAAGCGGCGCCAGCTGGGGTGCGCTGCCTCTCTCGCGGGAATTCCTGGAAGGACTGCGCCGGCTCACCACCGCGACAGGCACGCTGCTCATGTTCGACGAGGTCGTGACTGGCTTTCGCTGGTCGCCCGGCGGCGTTCAGCAGGTGGCGGGGGTGACACCGGACCTGACCAGCCTGGCCAAGATAGTGGCCGGCGGCATGCCGGGCGGGGCGCTGGCCGGGTCGGCTCCAGTGATGGAAGTATTGAGCTTCCGCACCAGTGACGCCGTGAAGGTCAGCCACCCCGGCACCCACAATGGCCATCCCCTCTCCGCGGCGGCGGGGATCGCGATGCTGGACGCGGTGGCCGACGGCTCCCAGCAATCGCGCGCCGACGAGCTGGCCCAGTGGCTGCGGACCGAGCTGGCGGCTGCCTTGGACAGGGCAGGCGTGAAGGGCTTCGTCCATGGCGCGAGTTCCACCTTCCGGGTGGTGGCAGGCGAGCGCCCCGCCGGCGATTCCAGCGAGTGGGCATTGGGTCCCCGGGCAGCAGAGCTGAAGCAGGGCCTCGCGACCGACGTGGCCGACGCCCTCCAGGCGGCCATGCTGTTGGACGGCGTCCACATCTTTCACGGCAATTCAGGCCTGGTTTCCAGCGCTCACAGCGAAGCCGACATCGAGCAGACGGCGGCCGCCTTCGAGAAGTCGCTTCGCCGGCTGCGAGATGAGGGGCTGCTGCCTATCGATTAGCGGCGGCTGCCTGGTCGGCGTTTGCGATGCCGCGGTTCGGAGGATTGGTCGGCAGGTGGTGGAGGCGGCGGTGGCTCGCTCTGGCGCCGCCGCAGGAGTGCCAGCGGAAGCCCCGCCAGCACCAGGATGAGGATCGCAGCGGCGACTATGATCGGCAGCGTCTGGCCGCCGCCCAGCCGTGTGCCCTGCGCGTTCTGCCCTGCTTTCGCCGGATAGGCGCCCGCGAAACAGCTCAGGCCGGTGCTGCGAACAGAGATTGTGAACGGTGCCGCCGAGCCTGTGCTGCCCAGCTTCTGCCACGGCCCCTGGTCGCGATAGTCATAGATGTCAGCCGGTGCGGGCAGCTGATCTGAGTAGGTGAGCGTGATCAGCACATCCTTGCCCTGCGCCAGCGGCGCGCTGGCGGTGAAGCAGTAGACATTGGTGGCGACCTGCAGTCCGCTCGGGTTCGGGTAGTTGGCGACCGGTGCGATGCTGACAGTCACCGGGGAGCGATCGGCGGGAGCGACGAAGGCGCCAGGCGCGTAGGTGACCGAGGCCTGCCCGTCGTCGGTCGCCACCGTGCCGGGATCCACCTGGCCGTTGGCTGCCACCTTGGCCTGGGCCCGCCCAGAAAGCGGGGGCTGGTTGTTGTTCTTGAAGGCGGGCGGTGGATTGGTCCAGCGGTAGGGCTGCTGCTGCGTGAAGCCGTCGTAGAAGCCAGGGGTCACGGCCCAGGCCGCCAGGACGTAAGCAACTGCTGCCAGCAGCAGGAGGAGAGCCGGCTTTCGCTTCACAGGGCGAGATCAGCCAAGACGTGGCCCACGATTGGCCCCACGAGATCTTGGCAGGCCCAGCGCCACAGACCGAGGAGCAGGCCTGCTCCGGCGACCGCCGGCAGAAATTGGGGTGGATGCGCCAGCGCGTGGGCAATTGTCCAGAGCGCTGTGCTGCCGAGAACTGCGAGCGCGGGACCACCCAAATCGAGCAGGGCGCTGAAGAGGACGCCGCGAAACGCGATCTCCTCGCCGACCGAGACAGCTATCGCCGCCAGGGCAAGCTCGGGCCCCAGCGAGGGTCCGCCACCCCACCGCGCAGCTGCCGGAAGGAGTAGAACGACCGCCAGGCCGAGGCCGCCCAGCAGCCGCTCAGGAAGGCGATGCCAGCCCAGACCGAGAGTCGCCGGCGAACTCCGCACAGCCATCAGGCAGAGCGCCAAGCCGCCGAGCAGGAGTGACGGGCTGGCCCAACCCGGTCCCCGGCCGGCCAGGGTGCGGGCTGTCTCCAGGCCCAATACGAGCAGAGCCAGCCACAACGCCCGACGCCAGAGACCGGTCGCGGCGTGCGCGGCCAGCGAATGCATGGCTGAAAGGTAGTGGAGCCGACGTGCTGCATGCTGGGACCCCATGGACCCTCTGCTGACGCTTTTCAGTGAGCCGACAGCCGATGGCGAACTGCCGCCCGATCTGAGCCGCCTCTACGACGGTGGGCTCCAGCTGGCTGCAGGCAGCCTGAGCGCGAACTTCGTCACCAGCATCGATGGCGTGGCAGCCCTCGAGCGCCGTCGCCGCTCGGGCTCCGCGCTCTCCGACCGAAACCCTGCCGACCGCTTCGTCATGGGGCTGCTCCGGGCGCTGGCGGATGCGGTCATCACCGGCGCCGCCACCGTGCGCAGCGAGGGTGGCCAACTCTGGTCAGCGGCGCAGCTGGGCCCTCCGGAAGCCGGCGGTTATAGCTCGCTGGGAAAGGCTGATCCCCTGCTGGTGATCGTCACCGCTCGCGGGGAGATCGATCCGGCCGAACCGGCCCTTCAGGAAGGAGCGCTGGTGCTCACCAGCGAGGTCGCCGCCCCCGGCCTGCGGCGCCGCCTGCCGGCGAGGTGCGATGTGAGGTCACTGGGCACCGCGCCACTGAGAGGCAAGACCATCAAGCAGGCGGTCCTGGACCACGGTTGCCGGCGCCCGCTGACCGAGGGCGGCCCGCATCTCTTCGGCAGCCTGGTGGCGGATGGAGCGGTGGACGAGCTGTTTCTGACTGTCGCCCCGGTTCTGGCCGGCCGCCACGCTGATGCGGACCGGCTCGGCCTCCTGGAAGGCTTGGCGCTGCCGCCCAGCAGCTTCGCTCAGGCTCGCCTGCGCACCGTCAAGGCGAGCGGCTCGTACCTATTCCTGCGCTACGGTCTCCATCCTGTCGCCCAGCGCGCTTAATCGCTTCTGCTCAGCCGTTAGCTTCACGGTGCGCTTGGTGTCGGCTACGTAGATGGCCGCTGGGCAGCCTGGTCGTCCCGTCCGAAACATCCAATACTTCAACGCCAGAAGCCGGCTACTGTCCGGAGCATGAAACTCCGCCCTGCACTTATCGAGCTGGTCGTGTCTGACATGGGTGCCACCCTTGCCTTCTACCGCCGCTTGGGCCTCGACGTCCCACCGGAGGCGGACGGACAGCCGCACGTGGATGCCGAGCTCGGCGGCGGGATGCGCCTGGCCTGGGACACCGAGGAAACCATCCGCACTTTCGATCCGGGCTGGTCCCCGCCGGCGAGAGGCGGCCACCGGGTCGCCCTGGCCTTCGCCTGTGGGAGCCCGGCCGAGGTCGACGCGGCCTGGGCCGAGCTCATCGGAGCCGGCTACGAGGGCCACCTCGCGCCCTGGGATGCCTTCTGGGGCATGCGTTACGCCGTCGTGCACGACCCGGATGGCACGCCGGTCGACCTGTTCGCCGCGCTACCCGCCAGCTAGCTTGCCAGCTCCCTCAGTAGTCCGCCCGGCGTCGTCTTGGCCAGCGCCCGCATCTCCCTCGACAGGTGCGCCTGGTCGACGTAGCCGCACCCTGCCGCGACCTGAGCCAAGGGCAGGCCCATCCGCACCTCGCCGACCGCTCGGCCCAGCCGCAGCACCCGCGCCAGCCGCCGAGGCCCATAGCCGAAGAGGGGTAGGCAGCGGCGATACAGATGCCGGGGGCTGAGACCCAGCCGCTCGGCCATCACCGCGATCGGTGTTCCAGCCGCCGCCAGCCCGAGGACCTGCGGTCCGAGCGGGTCCACCTCGGAACACCCGGCGCATTCGATCGCCCATGCCTCCAGGGCGGCCTCGGGGTTCTCGGCGACCCGCTCGGCCAACAACCGCGCCTGGCGCGAAGGCCATAACTCCTCCAGGTTCGGCGTCTGGTCGCGGACCTCGTCAGCCGGCACGCCGAGCAGGGCGGGACCGGTCCCCCCAGAGAAGCGGAGCCCGACATACGACGCGCCAGCTTCGCTCTGGTGCCGGCGGGCTGCAGTGTCTGGTCCCGCGACGAAAAGGCGGCGCCCGTCCCACAAGAGGTCGAGGCAACCGTCCGGCAGGATTCGCGTCAGCTCGGGTGCGGCCCCGACGCTGCGGCGCCAGAGCACGGCGCCCGCCACCGGGGTCGGGCGCTCGTGGTAGGGCATCGGCCAATGATGCCACCGGCAGGCCAGCCTGAGACCTGAGCACAGAACGTGCCGCTTGCGCAACCGCGACTGGGCTAGTCCGGCTCGAGTCGCTCCGGGGCGCTGTAGACGTTGAAACGACCGTCGCGGAGGAAGCCGACCAGCGTCAGCCGAAATCTGTCCGCCACCGCAACTGCGAGGCTGGAGGGAGCGCCAACCGCGGCGACGATCGGAATGCCGGCGGCCACCGCTTTCTGGACGATCTCGTAACCACCACGGCCGCTGACGACAAGAACCGAGTCGGCGCAGGGCAGGCGGCCGTCGAGGAGCGCTCTGCCGACCACCTTGTCCACCGCGTTGTGACGGCCGATGTCCTCCCGCGCCATCAGCATCCGTCCGGCCCCATCGAACAGCGCTGCCGCGTGCAGACCGCCTGTGCGCTGAAAGCTCGGTTGACCGCCGCGGAGCTCCTCGCCCATCCTGAGCAGCGCCGCAGGGTTGAGGCACAGGTCCGAATCAATGACAGGAAAGTCCTGAGCCAGGTCCGCCAGCGAGGTGGCGCCGCAGACTCCGCAGGCGGAGCTGCTGAGAAACGATCGCTCGGGCCGGCGGCCGGCGGCGCCCAAGAGCGAGACGTCCACTCGATTGGACTCCAGCAGAACCGGATCACCAAAACCGCTCCGGTCGCCGGTTTCGGCACTCAGGCGGACCGAGCTCACCTGCTCACGCGCAGTCACCAACCTCTCCGCCCAGAGCAGGCCCAAAGCCAACTCCACGTCGTTTCCTGGCGTGCGCATAAGAAGGGTCAGCGGGCTGCCTTCCAGGAGGAGTTCGAGCGGTTCCTCAACCGCCACCAGGTCGGCTCGCTCCTGCCAACCTTGACCCGTCCACCGCACAGTGACTGCTCTGGCCTCACCCTCTCTCATGAGGTCTCCTGCACAGCCGAGAGCACAGGGAGCGTGCCCACTCCAAACCCGCGCCACCAGCTGACCTTGACCAGGTCCAGGCGATAGCCCCGCCCTTGGCCCAGCTCCTGGGCTGGATAACGCACCGCCACACGCTCGCCTGCCTCGTCGTCAGGTGCCAGGTGACCCCTGAGGCAGACTCCCAGCTGGCGGCTGGCCCGAAAGGGATGGCGGTGCTCAATCACCACTGCGGCAGCAAACGGCCCGCGGCCGGCCGGGCCGTTGGCCCAGAGCAAGGCGCCGTCCGGCGCGGCCGCCCACAGCGCTGGTGTCAGTAAGAGCCCCCCTGCTCCCCACCAGGCAAGAGCGGCTTCTCCCTCGCCGGCCAGCGGAGAGGCGAAGCCAGGGGGTAGGTGCTTCAACCTGGCCGGTAGGGCATCCTCGGCCGATGCTTCCAGATCGGCTTCCCGCGCCCGCTCGGGCGTGAAGCGGAGGAGTATCCGGTTCTGCGGCCACCAGCGTCCCGGCACGGCTGGGAGGTCGAGCAGATAGCCGCCGGCGTAAGCGGCCTGCTTCAGCGCATAGCCGGCCAAGCCCAGGGCGAAACCGGGTCCCTCCCGAGCAGCCCTGAGCTGGCTGCGCAGGTCCAGCGGATCGAAGATCTCGAGCCGGCCTTGAAAGCTGAGCGCCCGCTGGCCGGAGGAGACGAGGAAGGCCGCCCTAGGCTGCCGGCGCGCCAGCCGCAGCTTGACAGCGTGACGCGAGGTGGTCATGAGGATCCGCCGGCCCGCGAAGTGGAAGGCTGTCGGGTTCACGAGCGGCAGCTGCTGGCCGCGGACGGCCAGCATGCCGAGCTGAGCTCCGGCCAAGAGCTCATGAGCCTGGGCATCGAGATGCACGGCTGCGGCCACTCTGGGGAGACTACCGCTGGCAGCTGCTCACGAGGGCTGCGGGGACTCCAGCTGCTGGCGCATGTGTTCCAGCGCTCTGCGCAGCCGCCCCCGCACTAGACCGTCCGCTCGAGCGGCCAGGAGCCCACCCAGCGCGCCGCCCGGGGGTTCGTAGGCGATCTCCAGCGAAACTTCGGTGCCACCGCCGAGTTCGCGGAAGCGCCAGCCGCCCCGCTGGGGGACCAGGCCGCGTTCCGAGTGCCAGCCGAGACCATGAGGACGGTCCCAGGAGTCGAGGACCAGCGTCGTCTCGTAGCCGACGCCCAGCGGATTCATCCTCACCCGAAAGCGAGCGCCCACACCTCGGGTTCGGGCACCGACTGGCTGCCACTCGCCGATGCCCTCCAGCACTCGGGGTGCGTTCCGATAGTCAGCGACCCAGTCGAACGCCACCTCTGGTCGTACGCCGATGACGAGTCTGGCGGTGAAGCGACGTTCGGCCATCGGGGCTGAGTGTCACTGATCAACCTCCGCTGGGTGGCGCGGAGGCCCGTGGTCGACCTTCGCCGCGCCCATCATGGATTACCAGTGACAGCCAGCGAAACCGTCACAGTCCTCGATGCAGTCGCCTCCCGCCAGCCGGGGGCCATTCCCAACGACTACCTGCCCGCCATGCAGCGGCTGACCTGCGGACTGGTCAGGGCGAGAGGCGACTGCCTCAGGCTAGGCCCGCTCGCACTGCTGAGCTTCGACTCTGCCTCCCGGCTGGCGTCTGGTTGGCAAAGAGTGATCCGGGGTGGACTGCTGGCCCGACAGCCAGGAGGCACGCTGAGCGTTGGCTGGCAGGACGGCCGGCTGGTCGGTGAAGTGGCCGGCTACTCACCCTGGCTGCCGCGCCGACTCTATGAGCTGACCCAACTGCCTCTGCACCACGCGCTTATGCGCCTGTACCTGCTGGGTCTGCGCGGCCGGGTGCCGCCGCCCGGCCTGCCCGCGGGACCGGCCCAACGGCTCGCCGCCGCCTCACTTGACCTCGCGCTGTGCGGCGCTATCACAGCGCTGGCCGCGCCGCCGACCCGACGCTTCATGCCGCTCCTGGCATGTGTGACGAGCGTGTATCACATCGGCTTCTGGTGTCTCGCCGCCTCGACGCCCGGCGGACGCGCGCTCGGCCAGCGCGTGGTCGGCCTCGACGGACGTCGGCCGAGCCTGCTCCAAGCGGTGCTCCGGCTGACAGCACTGCCTTTGGCTGTCTGGGCGCGGCGGGCGCTCCACGACGAGCGCGCCGGCACCGAGGTGATCGAAAGCGCACCATCTAGAGCATGAAGCACATCACGATTGAGCAGGCGGATTCGGCGGCACAGTCCATGGGCACCGAGCACTTCTCCGGAGCCGCAACGGGAGCGCCGCTGCACCGAAGCGACGCGCCGCATGCTGTCAACGCCAGCTTGGTGAGGTTCGAGCGTGGGGTTCAGAACAACTGGCACCGCCACGAGGGCGGCCAGCTGCTGCATGTTGTGGAGGGTGAGGGCTGGGTCCAGGCACGCAGCGCGGCGCCGATCCGCCTCCGCCCCGGCGACAGCGTGTCCACCGCGGGCGCCGAGGAGCATTGGCACGGGGCGACCGCCCAGTCGTCGATGGCTCACCTGGCCTTCTCGCTGGGCGAGACGGAGTGGCTGGAGCCCAGCCCGCCGCAGACGTGACCCAAATCAGCCAGGCGTCGCGCCGGCCCGGCCAGAACGCCTGCGTTGTGGACTATCGACGCTCGTGAGTCAGATAGCTCTCTTCCATTCAGTCCTCGGCGTTCGGCCCGGCGTCCAGGAAGCTGCGAAGCGGCTGCGGGGCGATGGGCACCGCGTTCGCGTGGTCGATCAGTACGAAGGAAGGGTCTTTGCTGACTACGCGGTGGCCGCCGAGTACGCCGAAGGGTTGGGCTATCCCCTGCTAATTGCAGCGGGCCCAGGAGGCTGTGGCGGACCTGCCTGACGGGTTTCTCACCGCGGGATTCTCGAACGGGGCTGGAATGGCAGAATTCGTCGCCCTCCGGCGCCGGGTGTCAGGCGTCCTGATGCTCTCGGGGGCTCTGCCGCTGGAGATTCTGCGCGCCGACGCCTGGCCGGCAGGAACACCTGCGCAGATTCACTACACCCACGATGACCCCTTTCGCCGACAGGAGGCGATCGACACCCTCGCAGCGACCATCCGGGCTGCCGGCGCTTCCCTTCAAATGTTCGACTATCCCGGCCGCGGCCATCTGTTCACCGACCCCTCGCTGCCGGAGGAATACGACGCCGACGCAGCCGAGCTGCTCTGGCGCCGGGTGCTCGACTTCTGCGCCGGTCTGCCGCCCATCGGTACAGCGCCGACCCGCGGCTAGCCCTCGGCAGGCGTCAGGCGGTTTCGGCCGGTTACGCCGGCAGGCGCCGGCTCAGGTTGAAGTCGACCAGGCCGCAGAGCAGGTCGCAGAACAGTTCGTTGCTGGCGGCTGGAATACCATCCACCGCCGGGATCGGTGCTTCGGCCGCGCTGTCGTGGCCGCCAGCCTCACAACAGGCGTTCAGCATGGCCTTGTGCAAGCGGCCGTCGACGAGCAAGCTCAGGTCCCGCCGCAGCCCCGCCATGGCAGCTGCGATGCCGAAACCAGCCCAATTGGAGCAGGTGGCCACTACCGGCACGTCGCATTCGGTGACCGTTGCGATGAGCTCCCCCAGTGGCTGAGCCGCCACCGCCGTCGAGCGGATGCCGCCCAGTCCTATCTCGTTACCCAGGTCCCCAACCCCGATGGTCGGCACGTTTCGGCGACGCAGCTCGGCGACAAGAAGATCAATCCGAGCCAGGTGCCCGCTGACGTCCTGGCCGCCGGCGCGGCGCAGGCTGCCGTCAGGCGTGGGACCGATCTTCTCGATCACGAAGAGCGCGCCGATTTGAGGTGGCAGCGCCTGAGCCTGCGCCTGGGCCAGCTGGGGATCGATCGGGAAGGCGCACACCTCGCAGGTGTCGCCGGCCCCGGCCGCGTCAATGGTCGCCCTGACCGGCTCCAGTCCGGCCTCCTCAGTCAGCACCACCAGGCGGGCGGAAGTACTCAGGGAGAGGGCCCGCGCCACAGCGGCCAGCCCGAGCGGCCCGTCGGTTTCCCCCCGAGGCAGCGAGTGTGGGCTCACGACGCCCGTCGTCAGATAGACAGGCAGTCCGGCTTCCGCGACCTGGAGCAGGCGGACCGCTGCGGTCCAGGCCATGGGTCCCCCCAGTAGCCGGCGAGCGGCCTGCCAAAGCGGTTCGATCACCCCATCGCGGAACCCATCGGGGCGGAACTCCACCGCCAGCAGGTGATCGATCGCCTCAGGTAGCCCGCGCATGCCCAGTGGACTCTAGCGTCGGTGGCAAACGCGACAGCCAGCCGCAGAACAGACCAGGGAAGATTTGTTCCAAACCGGCGGCGCGTACGTAGTGGATTTTCAGAAGGCGCCCGCCTTCCCGACCGAGATCTCCCCCTCCCTACCCGGCGGCCCGGTTCTAAACCAGCCGGGTCGCCACTACATCTCGGCTAAGCCCGACCGCTGGCCTCCCTTACTGAATGAAACTGGAGGGTCCCCAAGATGGTCGCCTCCGCGCCATAAGGTCACCTGTCCGCTTCCGGAGTTAGGCGCCGAGCACGTGCTTCTCTAACCAGGGGTTACGGAAGGCTGCGCGCGAGTCCAAACGCTGGATCAGACGGACGAAGTCGGGCTGCCGTTCGTACAGCGGGGCTGTCGCGTCTGCTCCGGCGAGGAAGACCTTACCCCAGTGCGGCCGGCCCTCCAACGGCGCCAGGGCCGCCTCGACGTCGACGAGCACCCGCTCGACCGCAGCCTGGTCCGGCTCCCATGTGAAGTGGATGCCGACTGTGTCCCGCCCGTACTGCGGGCTCATCCAGAGGTGGTCGGCGGCCACAGTTCGGATCTCGCTTACCTGCAACAGAGGTCGTAGTCGATCCGCCAAGGCACGTACCGACTCGATCGCAGCGATGCCTTGCCGCCGAGGCACGAGGTACTCCGATTGAAGCTCCTCACCGCTGCTCGGCGTGAAACCCACGCGGAAGTGCGGGAGGCGGTCGGACCAGAGACCGTTCCGGCCGAGTTGGGCTGTGCAGTTGATCGGATCGAGCCCGAGGATTGGATGCGTTTCCACAGTGGTGGCCACCGCGCCGAAGAGGTCGGCCGCCACATGTTCGGACGCATCCGTCACGCGGCTCTTGACCCACACCTGGTCGACAGTGGGGCCCCAGGTTGTGAACAAGCTCACGCTGTAGCCGTACGCGGTGATTTCGTCAAAGTGCTCAAAGAGTGAGTCCCAGGCCAATCCTTCGAACACTCGCTGCCGTATCTCGTAGGCCGGTTCCACGTCCAGCGAAAGCCGAGTGACAGCGCCGACCGCCCCCAGCCCAACCACCAACCCATCGAATTCGGAGTGACCCCGTGCTGCTCGGACGATCTCGCCGCTCGATGTGACCATTTCAACCGACGACACGGCGGTCGCGAGGTTGCCGTTCGTGTCGCCCGACCCATGTGTCCCACTGCTGACGGCGCCGGCGACGGAGATGTGGGGCAAGGATGCCAGATTGTGGAGGGCAACACGTTCCGGCCTCAACGCCTCGGCAAGCTGGCCGTAGGTCATGTTTGCGCTCAGGGAGACGGTGGCAGCCAACCGGTCGACCGTCACGTCGTGGGGCAGCTCGGCCAGCGTGATCAACTCGTCGGAGTCGGCGATACCGTTGAACGAGTGCCGGGAGCCGAGCACCCGCACCTTGGCTGCCTGGGCGATGATCTCCTGCAGCTGCTCAACTGTGGACGGTCGGTGGAGCTTCTTGGCCTGGTACGAATAGTTCCCCGCCCAGTTGGTCAGCTGGCGAAGCGCGCTCACGCCTGGTGTTTGTGCGGCTGGCGCGAACCCCGTCCTGCCATGTCAGCTTTCTCCGGCTGGGAGATCCAAGACGGCCGACTTTGAGCTAGGGCGTAGCGCAGAAACTCCAGCGTTTCGGTCATATCACCCTCGGTGTGATCATGCCGCCACTGCCAGGCTCGATCCAGGTGAGGAATCCACTTCATTTCCAACCTCTGGCGAGCCCACTCGACCGCCCGCTTGGACACCAGGGTTCCGCACTCCAGCATGTTCAACGCCCGGCAGAGAGTCAAAGTGGCGAAAGCCTGATAAGCCCGAGGACGAAGCCAATCCGCTCCATCGACCTGTCGCTGCCAGAAGTCCCGCAGTAGATCGGTGACTGCTATCCGAAGTTCTCGCGGACTCACACTGTCTATCAGCATCGTCGGCGAGGGGCCCGACACCACCACACCCTGGCGGCTCAGTGAGTGTCGCTCCAGCACCCACGCCGGTCCATGGTGACCAACACCGAACTCCCAGTCGACGCCGATCGATGGGTGCGAGGCGTTCGAGTTGTCGTAGCGGCGCAGTGCCTTCAGTGGGATGTAGGAGCCCTCGAGGCGGTTGGCATACGTTGTCCCACCGATGCCTATCTGCCGGTGCATTTCGCGAAGTCGAGCTAGCACTGCCCTTGAGAGCTCTGCCTTGGTGACAACTAGGAAATCAATGTCGCTCGCTGCCGGGTCGAAATCCCCGGTTGCGAGTGAGCCATGGAGATACATACCCACCAATCCGTCCCCTAGGATCTGGCGCACATTTCCCAACAGCAAGCTCACAATTAGATTGACATCCGGGTATGGCGTTGCCTCGACCAAACCGTAACCGTGCGATCTATGATGCACGCCGCTCAAGTTACTCCGGCCGCATTGTGGTCAGGTCAGGTTGGCCAGAATCTCTCGGATCGACATGGTCGCTCCGCAGATCCATTCGTCGGCGGCGCCGTAATAGACAGTGATCTCATCGCTCGCCGCCATGGCGCCCGTCGCGAAAACGACGTTGCCGTAGAAACCGCCGCGTTCATATTCGGCCAGCGGCTCCATGATGGGGGCGGCCGAGCGGCCGACGACGAGGGCCGGATCCTTCAAGTCAAGCAGGACCGCTCCCAGGCAGTAGCGGTTGTTGTCGTCGACGCCGTGGTAGATCTCCAACCACCCTTCTTCGATGCGGATGGGGGGCGCACCGGCTCCCACCTTCGCTGAATCCCATGCGCCCCGCCGTGTTCGCAGGACGCACCTGTGGTCTCCCCAGTGGACCAGGTCGGGCGAGCGTGCCAGCCATATGTACTTGCCGCCCAAGCCCTCACTGACTGGCCGGTGCAGGGCCAGATAGGAGCCTCCTATCTTCTCCGGGAACAGCACGCAGTCCTTGTTGGGTGGCGCGAGGATCATGCCGTGGCGGTCGAGCGTTCGCCAGTCCGCTGTGCTGGCGAGACTGACGCCGAAGCCGTAGGGTGACACAGCGGTGTAGGCGAGGTAGAAGCGGCCATCGATTTCGGCCACGCGCCCGTCCTCGATCCCGTAGCTTTCCAGCACCCCCTCCCCCTCCAGTGCTGGCTCGGCCTCTACCTTGAAATGCATGCTATCTGCGCTCGAGGCAAGTCGGAAGTGAGAGATGGTGGTCAGATAGCTATCGCCGGACCAGACGAAGCCGCGAGGATCGCTGCTGGCGACGAGTTGAGGATCGCCGTGGGGTACCTCGATGATCCGCATTCCCCCCGGGGCGGCGGCGTCCAGCAGCGGTGCGCTGACACCTGCCGCACCGGCAGGCACTCCCTCGGCGACCCGAAGCAAGAGATAGGTCTTCTCGTGGAACCGAAAGGAGGCGGGGTTCAGGACGCCTATGACACTCAGTCCGGGGCGCGACGGCGGCACGTCCTTGGGACCGATGAGCGGATTGGAGGGAAACCGTTTCGCGAGGTCGCTCATCCGTGCTTCACTCAGTATGGATGGTGGACCGGCCGGCACCCAAGCTGAAGGACATCTGGGTCGGGGCCAACTTCTGGTCGCGGGTGGGCGGACCGCTGATGTGGCGAAGCTTCGACGAAACCGTGATCCGGGAGGAGTTGAGGGTGCTCCGGCGCCATGGCCTCACTGTGACGCGGTCCTTCTGCTACTGGCCCGACTTCATGCCAGCGCCGGACACCATCGCAGAGCCATTCGTTGAGCGCTTCGGCCGCTTTCTGGACCTGACGCTGGCAGAAAACATGCTCACCATTCCCACCTTCATCGTCGGCCATATGTCGGGTGAGAACTGGGACGTCTCCTGGCGCGCCGGCCGGGACCTATACCAAGACGGCTGGATGCTTGCGCAGCAGGCGTTCTTCATCCATGAGCTGGCCAGTCGCTTCTGCCGCCATCCCGCCATCAGCGCCTGGCTCATATCCAACGAGATGCCGGTCTACGGCGGAGCCACCAGCGCTGAATACGGTCGGAGCTGGGCGCGGCTGATGGTGCAGGCCGTCAGGGCGGCTGGGGCGCGACAACCGGTCTCCCTTGGCGACGGTGCCTGGGGCATCGAGCTGACCGGGGTCGACAACGGCTTCAGGCTCCGTGACCTGCGCCGCATCGTGGACTTCATCGGGCCCCACGCCTATCCGATGACGAACGACCCGGTACGGCAGCACCTGACGGCGGCGTTCGCCTGCGAGCTGAGCCACTTCGGTCTTCCAGTCGTTCTCGAAGAGTTCGGCCTCAGCTCGGACCACGCCGCTGACCCCGCCGCGGCCGACTATTACCGGCAGGTCCTGCATAGCTCTCTGCTGGCTGGCGCGACCGGGTGGCTGGCTTGGAACAGCACCGACTTCGACCTGCCCGCCCAGGACCCCTACCGGCACCACCCCTTCGAGCTGCACTTCGGGCTCACCAGGGTGGACGGCTCGGTCAAACCTGCGCTGCTCGAGCTTGAACGGTTCGCCGAACTGCTCAAGACGATCGACTTCGCGGCCTGTTCTCGTGTTCCCAGCGAGATAGCTCTTGTCATCCCCTCCTATTTCGACACCGAGTACCCTTTCACGCCGACGTCCCAGCGACCGCTGATCGGCGCCATATCGCTCCAGGCCTACATCGCGGCACGGGAGGCCGGCCTGTCGCCGGCGCTCGTGCGAGAGCTTGACGGCATACCGGCTGCCTCACTCATCCTGGTCCCCTCGACCCAGGCCCTGACGGCTCCGACCTGGAGCCGGCTCGAGGAGCTGGCCAACTCCGGTTCCACCGTGTATTGCTCGTATTTCAGCGGTGGCGCCGACGTTCAGCGAGCATCCTGGCACCCCGACTTGAACCGCTTCTTCGGCGTGGAACACCAACTCCGCTACGGGTTGCTCAACCCGGTTCCTGAGCAGACTGTGACCTTTACCTTCGAAGCAGCTTGGGGTGACCTCGAGGCAGGCACCACACTCTCGTACGCGGCTGCCGGCTCTGACAACGGTCGCGCCTTCTTGCCCGTCAGGCCGCGTCAGGCGCGTGTCTTAGCAAGCGACCAAAACGGCCGACCAGCACTTCTAGTCCGCGATGTGGGACGGGGAAGGATCGTGCTGTCGACCTACCCGACGGAGTACTTCGCCAGCGCGCGACCGATGGTCAATCCGGAAGACACCTGGCGCCTCTACCATGCCGTTGGCGCCATGGCGGGCGTCGAGCAGCCCGTCGCGAGCGGCAGGCCGGATGTCCTGGTGGACGCGCTTCAGCACTCCAGTGGAAGCCGCTACGCCTGGTTCATCAGTGAGGCCCCAAGGGCCCTCAGCCTCGCACCGATCATGACGGGCGACTGGCGGCTGTCGAGCCTCGACGGTCAGCCTGTTGATGGCATCGAGCTGCCTGCCTACGGAGTCGCGGTCTATCGAGTAGAGGCGATCACCGAGCCGTAAGGCGGGATCTGCAGCCGCACGTGCCCGTCCTCGTCCTCCGTCACGTCCTCGCCGTCGCGGTTGTACACGCTGACTCGCCACGACCGTCCCGGAGGCAGCTGGAACGGCGCCGGTTGACCGGCCAGGCTCTTGTAGAGGGCCAGCTGACGGCCACCGTCCTGAAGCACCTTCGACTCGACTTCTGGCTGCAGCAGCACCGCGTCGATCTTCGCGTGCAGCGCACCCGTGCCCGCATAGCTGAGGGTGATGGTGTGTCTGCCGGCGCTCAGCGCACCGGGCAGCTGCAGACCGTCGATCCAGAGATAGTCCGGGTTGGGCGAGACGCCCTGGCTGCCCGCGCCGCCCTCGTGATCGACTCCCGCCGGCTTCCCGTCCACGCTGACCGACACGCCAACGGCGGCGGCATCGCCTGGCTGCTTGTCAAAGACGATATACAGCAGGTGGCGACCCGCAGTCGCCGCTTGCACGGGAATGTCAACCCTCCCGCCCGGGCCCAGATCGACGTACGCCCCGGCACTCCAGATGGCCTCGCCGGTCCAGGCGGAGGCCGGCTTGACAACCGTCGCATTCCCGCTGACCGCCCCGGCTTCGGCTTCGACCTTTTGATAGCTGGTGTGCGCCAGAACGTGCCCATAACCGACATAACCACGCGCCACAGGGTCATGGACGGCGTTCATCAGCGCCAGAAGTCCTTCGATTGTCGACTCGGCACCGGAGTTGCGATTCACAGTGCCGTCCCCGTTGATGCCGTCGAATACCACTCCTGTCGCCGGCTGGTACATCGGCGTCCCGGCCGGGTTGTCTCCGAAGAGCCAGCTCGCAGCGATGCCAGCCCAGCGCTGGAAGACGTCGTTCCCACTTGCCCTGCCAACGGCTAGCAGGCCGTCAACAGTGGTCTCATCCCCGTAGGCGATCTGCGAGAGGTCGTCGGGCGCCGGCTCCAAGCCGTTGATGGGGCCGAAGCTGAGCTGCTGATGCAGCTCGAATGAGCTTGCGTCCAGTCGCGCCGACTGGAGCCATCCAGGTTTGCCAAGCGGCCGCGCGCCTATGGCCAGCGCCATCGACATGTGGGCGCCCCAAGCATGCCAGTCGCTGACGGATCGCGTCCAGGGCATAAGCGCGCCCCAGGGCCAATCGCGGCCGCCGCCCAATTGATAGCCGGCGATTCCTGTGCCCAATTCAACGGCAAGGTCGCGAGCCGGTACATCGCCCGTTGCCCGGGTGAAGGCCGTCAGGCCGAGGAGCGCTTCGGAGGAGGCGTCGGCGCCGTCGGCGATCAGCCAGGCTGGCGTCCGATAGCCGTGCAGCGTGTAGTAATGACCGAAGTTCGGCGCCAGTAGCTCGGCGTCGAGCCTGGTCATGGCCAGCCGCATCCGGGCGGCCAGCACTGAGGCGAAGCCTGGGTCGGACTCACGGAAGGTGGCGTAGCCCTCGCCGATGGCCCAGATCGACCGCGCCATCCAGTACGACGCCGCCGCGTCCGCGGGGTTGGGCTGGTCGGGCGGCGTGGGGTTCAGGTTCAGAGCCCCGCCCGGCTGCATCCAGAGCACGAAATTCCCCGCGTTAGGGCCTGAGATTGTCTGCATGTAGAGCACGAAACGAAGTGCGCCCCGCGCCATCTCAAGGCTGTGGCGATCGTGGTAGTACCTGTAATGCGTTAGGTAGACCACCGCTGCGCGGCTCACGTCATCAGTGTCGAAGGCCCCCTGACCATATGTGTTCGTGCCAGGGTCATACGCGCCGCCTCCGGTCCGAGTGTAGGCGCCAGTGGTTGGATTGAAGTTGGCGTAGACCCACCACGTGTCGATCGGTGAGCCCGGATCGGTGGTCGAGTGGCCTGGTAACCCAGCTGGATAGGGCACCGAGTCGTGGAGGAAGTCGAGATGCCCCAGGTTCACCACGCCGGGACCGACGGATCCAGCCGCGTCCTGAGCAGCGGCCGAGGTGCCCCCGAGCGCGCCCACCAGAACCGCAAAAGCCGCCGCGAGAGGTAGCCCCAGGCGCATGCTCGTCGCTCCTCTCTCTTAGCCCTTCACGGCCGAGCCGATCGAAGACTCCACGAACCGACGCTGGAAGATTAGAAAGAGGATGATCACGGGCACCGCCAGCACGGTGGCGCCGGCCAGGATCGCCCCATATGGATTGGGGCCCCGCTGGGCTGACGTCGAGATGAAGTTGGCCAGCGCGACCGCCAGCGGTTGCAGAGACAGCTTCTTGGTGATGAGGAACGGCCAGAGGAACTCGTTCCAAGGACCGATGAAAGTAATCAGCAGAGCAGTCAAGAGTGCAGGCCGCGTCAGCGGCAGAACCACCCGGGTCAGGATGGTGAGCTCTGACGCACCGTCGATGCGCGCCGCCTCGAACATGTCCTTGGGAAGCTGCAGAAAGAACTGGCGGAATATGAATACTGCAGTCGGGTTGATGGCGAAGGGCAGGATCATTCCGACCAGGGTGTCGGCAAGACCAAAATTACGAGCGATCAGCACGTAAAGCGGAATGATCAGCAGCTGAAAGGGCATGACCAGCAGCAGGATCATCGTGTAGAAGACGACCTGCCGGCCGCGGAAGTGCAGCTGCGCCAGAGCGTACCCGGCGAGCACACCAAAGATCAGTGTGGCAAGCAGTACGCCACCAGTGAAGAGGCCCGAGTTGAGTAGAGTTTGCGGCAGGTTGATCGCATTGTTGATGTTGATCAGATTGTCCAGTGACAGCTTGTTGGGATTGGGAAAAGCCCCCGAGATATTCGGGTTTGGGTCCTTCTGCAGGGCGCTCACAACCATGTAGTAGAAGGGCAAGATGAACACGAGTGCCCCGATGAAGAGCGGGATGAGCCTCACCCAGCGCAGCCAGCCGCGCTCGCCCTGCTCGGGCGTCTGGACCGGCTCGGGTCGTGTTGTGACCGTCAGCTCCGGCGTCGTCGCGGTCGCCATGGCTACTCCCTCTCCAGGACGAATCTGTTGATGGCGGAGACGATCAGGACGCCGACGACCAACAGGAGCCCCATCGCCGCCGCGTAGCCGGGGTGATTCTGCTCAATACCCTGGCGGTACAGCAGGAACACGGGGGAGACAGATTGGTTATCAGGGCCGCCCCCTCCGGTCAGTAAATAGGGCTCGGTAAAGAGGTTGGCGCCAGTGATTACCGAGGTGATCACGACCAGTAGAGTAGCGGGCCGGAGTCCTGGCACCGTTACCACGAAGAAGCTCCTGATTCGGCCGGCGCCGTCCACGCTGGCCGCCTCATAGAGCTCCTTGGCGATATTCTGCAGGGCGGCTAGGTAGAGAAGGATGTAGAGGCCGAGGCCCTTCCAGGTCACATACAGTGCGATGATCGGCATCACCCAGAAGGCATTGACGAGCCAGGTGGGGTTTGGAGCGAGCGGTCCGACGACCTTGTTGACCAGCCCGGGGCCGCCGAACAGCCAGAGCCAGATGCTTACGGCGGCGACGCTGGCGGTGACGTAGGGAACGTAGTAGGCGGCCCTGAAAAAGCTGCGCAGGGGGATGGCGGCGTTCAGCGCGGTGGCCAGCACCATGGCGACCACCACTGTGACAGGGACATTGATGAGCAAGAAGATGACCACATTGCGGAGGGCGACGTGGAAGAGCGGGTCCTGCAGGGCGCGGCTGTAGTTGGCGAGGCCCACGAAGGGTCTGTCGACAATAGCTCCTGGGGCCGCGAAGAAATAGTCATAGAAGGACATGTAGATCGAGTAAAAGAAGGGATAGGCGTAGATGGCGACCAGGAAGATCACGAAAGGCGCGACGAACAGGTAGCCGATCGGCTGGTCACCGAGCAACGTCTGCAATCTGGGTCGACGGGATCCCGCTGGTGCTGGTGCCGAGGCGGCCAAGCTAAGCCCTCCTGCTCACTGGCTCACCAGCGTCTTGATCTGGTCGGACGCCGCCTTGAAGGATTGGTCCACGCTTTGGTTGCCGAAAATGACCGACTTGGAGTACGCGGCGCGAAAGTCCTGCCACATCTCGACCGAGTTCGGCACGTTTGGCACCTCAACTGTGCGGGAGGCCTGATCGGCGAACAGCTTGTACTCGGGGTGTGACTGGAAGTAGCTGCTGTAGGTACCGGGCAGGTCAGTCCGCATCGGCATCTGACCTGTCAGCTCCAGCAGCTGGCCGTCATTCGCGCTGCTGGTGGTGAACTTGAGGAAGTCCCAGGCGGTGCCGCGGTTCTTGCAGCTTGAATACATGCCTACCGATTTCTGGTCGGAAAAAGTATGAATCTGGGCCGGATCCATCCCGTCCTTGGTCGGCACCGGAACCACGCCCCAGTTCACCTTGCCAGTGTATTGAGCGATGGCCCAGGGCCCAACTATCGCCATGGCCGCCTGCCCGGTGGCAAAGGCGTCACCCTGGGCGGCCTCCTTCGGGGCCAGATTCCCGGCATACATTTGACGCCAGAAGTTGGCCACCGCGATACCGTCCGAAGAATCGAACTGCGGCTGCTTGTTCTCGACCAGCTGCTTGCCTTTCGTCTGGGCGATGAAGAGGGGATAGAAGTCGAACCACGGCTGGTAGAACTCGGAGCTCGGGGCCGGCCAGATGGCAGCCCTGACACCTCCCTTCGCCACTACAGCCTGCGAGGTGCTCAGGAACTCGGTGTAGGTCTTTAGCGGCGGGTTGCTGACGTCGAGCCCGGCCTTCTGAAAGACGTCCTTGTTGTAAAAGATCATCACTGGGTTGGTCTTCCAGGGCATCTGGTAATACTTTCCGTCCGGCGACTTGTACTGCGCGGCCCGGTTACCTGTGCGGGAATCGATGTACGAGTTGGCGCCCGAAAAGTCGCTGAGCGGGACGAGGCCGCCCTGCTTCTGGAATTGCGGCACCGAGGCGGGAGAGGTGTTGAAGATCAGGCAGGGCGTTGTACCCGCCGTGATCCCAGCCCCGATCACTTCTTCAGAGCTCTTCCCGGCGGGAATCTGTTGGCCGGTCACCTGGTCTTGGGGATGGTCCTTGTTCCAGCCCGCAACCATCGCCTCGCCCCATTTCACCTCCTCCGGGTTGTTGGAGTACCAGATCTGGATAGGACCCTTCGCGCCTGCTGCCTGCGAGCTTGTCTGGCTGCTCCCCCCACACCCGGCCAGGGCCAGGATCAATGCCAAGGCGCCGCCCAGCGAAACCCAACGAATGCTTCTCATCTCACAACCTCCTGCTTACTCATCGGCGGAGCCGCGGCGGGACCTCCGGTGGGCCTAAACATACTTCCGGCGCACTATCGCCGATGATCTCAGGGCCGCCACCACCATGACGATGTGACGGTCGCGCATGGGTGCCGAGTACGGGGACCGATAGCGTTTCAATGGATCCTCCCGCTGCGATTGCCGCCTGCATGTCTCCCGGGCTACTCGGCTGGATGTGTTTCCCATCTATACGCTTGCGCGTCGGTTGAGTCCAACTTGACGTCTATCGGCGGGTAAGCACTTTCGCTGCGTCGAGCGGATCAAATGTCGCGGCAGAGCTGGGCCGCGGCTCGGTAGGCACGAAGGCAGGAGCGACCGCCTCCGCCCCCCCTTCGCCCCGCATCGCTGGTCCCGGTTTCCGGAGAACCGCTAGCCTGGGCTTGGTGCGGTCGGGCGTTTGAGCAAACGGGCCAGCGGTTGGCGCGTCTGGAGCGCCCTGCTGATCGTCTACATCCTCTGGGGCTCGACCTATTTCGGCATCCGGGTGATGGTGGAGACGATGCCGCCACTGCTCACAGCGGGTCTCCGGTTCGGGGCGGCCGCGCTGGTCTTGAGCCTGATCGCCGGCCTCAGAGGGGAGTGGCGAACAGGCTTGAGCAGGAGCCAGATCCTGAGCTGCGCCCTGGTCGGCGTAGCTCTGTTTGCGGGTGGCAATGGCCTACTAGCGCTCTCCGAGCAACGGATCCCGAGCGGCGTCGCCTCCCTCGTCATTGCCTGCTCGCCCCTGCTGGTGGCATTGATGGGGCTTGTCGCCTTCCGCACGCCGATCGGCGTCTTGCAGGGAGCAGGCATGGCGCTGGGCTTCGCCGGCTTGTTCATCCTCGGTCGCCCAGGCGGAGGCGCCCACCTTGATCCCATCGGCCTCCTCGAAGTGCTCTGCGCCGCCACCTGCTGGTCACTCGGGTCGGTCATCGCCAGCCGGTCACGTCTGCCGGGCACCCCGCTGGCCGCGGCCAGTCTCCAGCAAGCGTTCGGCGCTCTCTCGCTGCTGCTGCTCGGCCTGACAAGCGGAGAACTGAATGGGTTCCAGCCCGGCCACGTCTCTGGGCGCTCCCTGCTCGCCGTCGCCTACCTGATCACCTTCGGCTCGCTCGTCGCCTTCACCGCCTATTCCTGGCTGGTCACGACGGCGCCCCTATCGCTGGTCTTCACGTATGTCTACGTCAACCCGGTTGTCGCGGTGGCCCTGGGCGCGTTGTTCATCGGTGAGCGCGTCACCAGCACCATCCTGATCGGAGGCACCGTCATCCTGGCGGGGGTGGCGATCATCGTGAGCGGCCAGACGCTGGCTCAGCGACGGACTGCGGCTGCAGTCGCCCGGGTTGAGGCAAACTCAGAGCCGTGAGCGCACCTGGAATCTTCCAGACCCCTGACCCCTACAACGAGCCGATCCGCTCCTATGCTCCCGGCAGCCCTGAGCGGTCCTCCCTCCAGGCGAAGCTGAAGGAGCTCTCCAGCCGGCAGACCGAGATGCCGCTCATCATCGGCGGCAAGGACGTCAGCACCGGCCGCACCATCGAGGCCCGGATGCCGCACCGGCGCAGCCACGTGCTGGGCACCGTGCAGCGGGGCGGCGAGGCCGAGATGCACCAGGCCATCGCAGCTGCGCGCAAGGCTTGGCCGGAATGGTCTCGCCTGGCCTGGACCGAGAGGGCAGCGATCTTCCTCCGCGCAGCCGAGCTGCTGGCGGGCCCCTGGCGCGATGTAATCAACGCCTCCACCATGCTCGGGCAGTCCAAGACGGCGCACCAGGCCGAGATCGACGCCGCCTGCGAGCTCTGCGATTTTCTGCGCTACAACGTGGCCTTCCTGGAACGGATCTACGCCGAGCAGCCGGAGTCCTCGCCGGGCGTCTGGAACCGCCTGGAATACCGTCCGCTGGAGGGCTTCACGCTGGCGGTCACGCCTTTCAACTTCACCTCCATCGCCGGCAACCTGCCGACTGCGCCGGCGCTCATGGGCGGCACCGTCATCTGGAAGCCTGCCGAGACAGCGGCGCTCTCCAACCACTTCCTGATGCGGCTCTGGCAGGCCGCGGGGCTGCCGGACGGGGTGATCAACCTGGTCCACGGGCCAGGCGCTGAGCTGGTCCCCGTCGCGCTGCAGAGCCCGGAGCTGGCCGGTATCCACTTCACAGGCTCGACAGCCGTATTTCGCGACATCTGGCGCCGCACGGCAGAGAACCTGGACTCCTACCGGAACTATCCGCGACTGGTGGGTGAGACCGGCGGCAAGGACTTCATAGTCGCCCACCCTTCGGCGGAGCCGGAGGCGGTGGCCACAGCGATCCTGCGCGGCTCCTTCGAATACCAGGGCCAGAAGTGCTCAGCCGCCTCCCGCGTCTTCGTGCCGGAGAGCCTCTGGCAGCCCATCCGCGAGCAGCTGGCGGATGAGGTGGCCTCGATCCCGGTAGGCGATGTGGCTGACTTCCGCAATTTCATGGGCGCCGTCATCAACGAAGCCTCGTTCGAGCGGCAGAAGGGAGCCATCGAGGAGGCGCGCGCCAAGAGCGGGCATGAGGTGCTGGTCGGCGGCAAGGTGGACGATAGCGAGGGCTGGTTCGTCACGCCCACCGTGGTTGTGACCAAGGACACCGGCTCCCGCCTGCTCCGCGACGAGCTCTTCGGCCCTGTCGTGACTGTGAACGTCTTTCCCGACGGGCGGTACGCGGAGACACTCGATCTCATCGAAAGCTCAGCGCCATACGGACTGACCGGCGCTGTCTTCGCTCAGGATCGGAAAGCTGTTGGGTTGGCTCAGGACCGCCTGCTCTACGCCGCCGGCAACTTCTACGTCAACGACAAGCCGACAGGCGCAGTGGTGGGTCAGCAGCCGTTCGGCGGCAGTCGCGCTTCAGGCACCAACGACAAGGCAGGCTCGATGTGGAACCTGACCCGGTGGGTCACGCCGCGGACTGTGAAGGAGACCTTCGTGCCCGCCACGAACTACAGGTACCCCTACATGGACGCCGACGAGGACAGAGCCTGACGGCGGCCCAGCTCGCATTCAAGGCCTGCCTGAACGGGGGCCGTTCGACGGCCGAGCATCCCGCCGTGCCGTTGACACCCGATGCGATCGCGCGCGACAGCCGAGAGTGCCAGCAGGCAGGGTGCTTCGCGGTCCATGTCCATCCGCGCGACTCCGAGGGACAGGAGACCCTGGTGGCTGACACCTGCGAGGCAGTCGTGCGAGCCGTGCGCGAAGCCTGTCCCGGCCTGCTGCTGGGCTTCAGCACCCGGGCGGCCATCGAACCCGACTGGGAGCGGAGGCTGCGCCTGATCCGGAGCTGGCGGGTCCGGCCGGACTTCGTTTCGGTCAACTACTGGGAGTCCCATCCGCTGGATTTGAGCCGAGCGCTTGGCGAGCTGGGAATCGGAGTCGAGGCAGGACTGTCCGGTCCGGCCGACGCCCAAAGCCTGCTGGCTTCCGGCCTGCAACCTCAGCGTGTGCTGGTCGAGATCTCGGAGCCCCAACCGTAGACCGCTGTTGAGCTGGCCGCCGCCACCGACCAACTGCTGGACGAGGGCGGATTGTCCTGCCGGCGCGTTCACCATGGCTATGACCTGACTACGTGGCGGGTCATCGCGGCAGCCGTCGAACGAGGCCACGACTTCCGGATCGGCTTGGAGGACACCCTGCTCCTGCCTGACGGCCGGCTGGCGCGGGACAACCTGGAGCTGATCCAGGCGGCTCGGAGCGTGTTAGAGCGAGCGGTCTAGGGTTCTGGCCCCGGCCGGGCGCGGACGCTAAGTGCTGGCTTTGAAGACGATGCCGAGCAGGAAGGTGGCACCGCCCACTATCACTCCCGCCAACGTCATCTCAAGCCCTGAACTCCACCAGCTGCGGAGCGTGAATAGCGACTTGGCCGCGCCGACCAGGAAGTGCGCCACGAGGGAGACACCGGCCGCCCAGACGACCCCTGTCGTGCCACCGACGAAGAAGAACGGGATGACAGGGATGATCGCGCCCACAGCCGTGCTGACGAAGCCCGCGAGGCCGGCGGTCCACGGGTTGCCGCCCGGGTCCAGTCCGCCGAACTCCTCGGCCGCCAGCGTCTGCAGCATTGCCTCAGGATTGCGAGCCAGCTTCTCCACCAGCTCGTCAGCATCCTTCCTGTCCAGTCCTTTCAACTGGTAGAAGAGCGAGAGCTCCTCCTTCTCCTCCGCCGGGTGTTCCTCCAGCTCTCGGCGCTCGTGGGCAAGGTTGGCGGCCGCCACCTCGCTCGTGGAGCGGGCGGCCAGCCAGGCCCCAACCCCCATTGAGAGCGCTGAGGCGCTGGCGCCGGCGAGGCCGGCGGTGAGGACGAACCGGTCCTGGGCGTTGGTTGCTCCGCTCACGCCCGCCACGATTCCGAAGACAGCTGCCAGCCCGTCATTGGCCCCATAGATGGCGTCGGAGATCCAGCCCGATCCTGTGCGATGCCAGCGCTCGCGGCCCAGGATCCTGTCGAGGCGGCCCTGCGGCCCGGGGGCGGCGAGTGGCTGGGCGTCGGGAACCGGGCCGTCCAGCATGGCTCCGACCTCCTTCGAGTGGGCTGCCTCATCGGCCCGAATGCCCTGCAGCACCGCGTCGGTCGCCGCATCTCCGGTCGAGGACCCGTAGACACCGAACACCTCGTCGTCCTCCGCCGCCTCCCGGGCGCGCAGCAGCTTGTCCTGCGGCGCCAGCCGGGCCTGCAGCTTGAGCCAGGGCGAGATGCGAACCGACCTGGGGTCGGGCAGGGGCTCCCCCAGCTCGCCCAGCCTGGCCTCCAGGCGCAGCCGATGCTGCATCTCGCCTTCCGCGATCTGACGCAGAATCAACTGCCGGCGCTTGTCCGACTCGCGGCGCGCCAGCGCGTCGTAGACATAGCGAGCCTCGATCTCGCCGCGCCAGGCCTTGAGCAGCCGAGCAACGGGCTCGCCGGAATCCTGATCTTGGCCCTTGGTCGCGTTGCTTGACACTTCGCCGATTATATAGCTAGCTTAGGCGTGCCTAAGACTTGGACTCGGATAAGCCTGTGCTAACATCTGAGCATGTCTAAGCTAACAGCGCTGGCGCGCCATACCTCTAGCGCCCAGGAGGACTACCTGAAAGCGCTCTACGGGCTGGGTGCGGTCGAGGCGGCCGTACCACCGTCGAGGCTGGCACGCGAACTGGACGTGAGCCCTGCTTCGGTAACCGACATGCTGGCCAAGCTGGCTGTGCTCGGGCTCGTCACTCATGACCGCGCCCACGGAGCGCGTCTCACTCCCACCGGGCGGGGCGTCGCGCTCGAGATGGTGAGACACCACCGCCTGCTCGAGGCATACCTCGTGCAGGCTCTCGGCTACCGCTGGGACGAGGTGCATGACGAGGCGGACCGGCTCGAACACTGCATCTCGGAGGTGCTGGAGCAGCGCATGTTCCAGGCGCTCGGCGGCCCCAGCTTCGATCCTCACGGCGATCCGATTCCGAGCACCAGAGGCTCGCTGCCTCGCGAACACGACAGGTGCCTGCTCGCCTGCAAAGCCGGCGACCGGGTGCGCCTAAGCCGGGTCTCGGACCGCGAGCCGGAGAAGCTGCGCGCCCTGCGCGCTCTGGGTCTGGAGCTCGGCACAGCCTTTGAAGTGGTGGGCGAGAGCCGTTGGGAGGGCCCGCTCGAACTGCGGCTGAACCAGAGGTTGGTCCAGGTGCCACTGGGACTCGCCAGGATCGCCTTTGTTCACTGAGGCCGAGCCAGTGCTCGGGGCTGGCTCTCTCAGTCCGGAGGATGTCCAGCGCTCCCATGACCGCCTGCGGGTGCTGGCGGCACGCCACCGGGGCCGCCGCCTGCCTCTGCTCTGGCTGCTCGCCGGTCCCGGGCTGCTCGTCATGCTGGGCGAGAACGACGGGCCCAGCATGCTCTCCTACGCCGCGTCCGGCGCCACCTACGGCGTCGGCTTCTTCCTGCCTTTCATAGGCGTGACCTTCCTCGGCGCGATAGTGGTTCAGGAGATGGCCATGCGGGTGGGAGCCGTCACCCACCGCGGCTACGGGGAGCTTGTCTTCCAGCGCTTCGGCCGCTTCTGGGGCTGGTTCTCGGCAGTGGACCTGTTGGTCACCAACTTCGTGACGCTGATCACAGAGTTCATAGCCATCCGGGTGGGCTCCAGTTTCTTCGGCGTTCCTGCCTGGCTTTCGGTCCTCGCCGGGTTGCTGCTCGTGGGCCTCAGCCTGGCCGGCGGCCGCTACTGGCGCTGGGAACGCGCGGCTCTGGGTCTGGCCGCCTTTAACCTGCTCTTCCTGCTCGCGGCGGTTTTCTCCAAACCCGACCCCGGCGCCATCGCCACCGCTTTTGCGACGTGGCAGCCGCTGCCGTCGGGTTCGCTCCAAACCTTCCTGCTCCTGGTCGCTTCCAACGTAGGGGCCACTGTCACGCCCTGGATGCTCTTCTTCCAGCAGAGCGCTGTGGTCGACAAGGGCCTCACGCCGCGCGACATCGGACAGGGTCGCCTGGACACCCTGCTCGGCGGCCTCCTCGCCTTCGCCACCGGCTGCGGAGCCCTGCTCGTGGCGGCGGCGCTCTTCTCCCATCACATCCCCGCCACGACTGTGCAGGGTGGCGCCGGGTTCGCCGAAGCTCTGCGCCCCGTCAGTGGCTACCCGGTTGCCGCCCTCTTTTCGCTCGGCCTGGTCGAAGCCGGGGCGCTGGCGATTCTCACCATCTCCGCCAGCACCGCTTACGCGGTTGGCGAGGTGATGTCAGGCCCCCACAGCTTCAATCGGCGGCTCCGGGACGCGCCGTCTTTCTACGGCTTCAACCTCGGTCTGGCGATCTTGGCGGCAGCGGTGGTGCTGGTCCCGGGCGCGCCCTTGCTGGCGATAACGCTGAACGCAAACCTGCTGGCGACAGTGCTGATGCCGGCGGCGCTCGTTTTCCTGCTGGTGCTGGCCAACGACAGGGAGATCATGGGTTCCCGGGTCAACCCCCGCCTGCTCAACTGGGCAGCCGCGGCGGTGGCCCTGATGGTCGCGCTGGCTGGGACTTCCTACGCGGTGGTGGCCTTCGTCAACGTAGTCACCGGGCGGGCTGGCTGAACCAATGGCGCATCCAGAGTTCACGCCCGAACACCTCCGTCACCTCTACGAAGGTGAGCCTGACGACGACCTGATCGAGGGCTTGGAACCCGACCAGCTCGTGGTCGAGATGGACCGTCACCTGCCGCAGCGGCACCTTTCAGCGGCCGTCCTAACCGGCTTCTGGACGCTCCGCCTGCTCGTCCTGCTGATCAGCGCCGCAGTGGTCTTTGTCTTCGTGAACGGTTTGCTGCGCGCCTCCCACTAGCGGTGGGTCGGCGTGACAGCTAGGCGCAGGAAGGCTTCTCCTCGCACCACCTGCAGCTCCAGGGGCTGGTTCGAGCTCTCGCCGATCATCCTGTCCTGCAGGTCCGCGGTGCGGCCGACGGGTCGGCCGCCGGCGGCGACAATCAGATCCCCCGGCCGGACCCCCGCCTTGGCGGCGGGACTCTCCGCCACCACCTCCATCACTCCCACCGCCGCCTTGCGGCCCAGGCTGGCGGCCCACTCGGGAGGTAGGGGCTGGGTCACCCCCGCCACCCCCAGATAGCCGCGCTGCACGCGGCCCATCAGGTGCAGCGATTCCAGGATGCGGCGAGTGGTCGCGTTCAGCGGCACCGCCAGCCCCAGACCGGCGCCCGCGACTGCCGTGTTGATGCCGATCAGGCGCGCGTGGCTGTCGGCAAGCGCGCCGCCCGAGTTGCCAGGATTGAGGGCGGCGTCGGTCTGGATTACGTTCTCCACCACCCGCTGCTCGGTGCCCTGGCGGGTGGGCAGCGACCTGCCCAGACCGCTGACCACACCTGCCGTCACCGATCCCGCGTAGCCGAGCGGATTGCCTACGGCGACGACGAGCTGGCCGATCCGGAGTCGATCCGCGTCGGCCACGGCGGCCGGCCGCAGGTCGCCTCCGCCGGCTCGGGTGAGCGCCAGATCGGAGAGGGGATCCTTGCCCACGAGCTCGAGCTCGTGCTCGCTGCCGTCGGCGAAACGCGCTTCGCCGCCCGTCATGCCCTCCACCACATGCGCGGAGGTGACCAGGATGCCGTCGGAGCTGAGGGCGACCGCTGAGCCCGCGCCGTCGGAGCTCCAGCGACCGTTGCTGCGACGAACCCGAAGGCTGGCCACGCTGGGCAGCAGCCGCTCAGCCACTGCTGTAACAGTTGCGGAGTACGCGTCCAGCGTCTCAGCGTCGTCCGCCTGCGGCTCCGCAAACAGCTGCCTCAAGACCATCTCTTCTTCTCCTCCGGGCTCCTCGCCGCGATGGCGGATGGCTATCTTTAGAAGTTCTGCCAGTCGCCCCGGAATGCCCCGGTCCGGCTCCAGGCACGAGGGCCCCCGAACCGGCGGCCACGGCCCCAGCGGCCGATCACCACCTGCTTCGGCTGCTCCTTCCCCTCGCCTTGACCGGATCTGCGACCCGAGCCGCCGGGTGTGAACGTCAGCTCAGTACCGCCGCACTTGGCGGCCCAGGTGACAGGAACGCCGAAGCGGTGCTCAGCCTCCTGCGCGACGGCTATCCGGTAGCCGCGGGTGTGCTCGCGGAAGCGAGCTATGCGACCCGCCTCGGCGCCAGCCCGCAGCTCGGCAGGGCTCCCTGCCGGGACCTCTGGCGCAGCGACCTCGCCCAAGACTGTGATCTGCTGGTCATCGGCGGTCACTTTCGGAGCTGCCGTGAACCAGCCTTCGGGCACCCGGCCGGCGAACCAGCCTTTGACTTCGTCGGGTTTCTGTGTTTCCATGCTTACAACATTACACGCCATTGCGAAGCTTGAAACATCGAGCTATCCCGGCGCCGGGATCGCCTGGGAGAAGCGGAACAGTCCGTTCGGGTCGTAAGCTGCCTTGACCTTCCGCAAGCGGGCAAGATTGGCGCCGTAGTAGGCGTTCGACCAGTCGCTCAGCTCGGGGTCGATGTAGTTCTGATACGCCTTACCGCTGGTATAGGGCCGCAGCGACTGCCAGAGGTCGCCCAGCCAGCGGCGGTTGGCCGCGAGGCCGGCGCTTCCCGCCGAGGCGGGCCAGTAGGCGTCGTACTGGGCGGAGAAGCTGGCGGTTCGGTGTACGAAGGCCGTGGCCTCAGGCGCCATCCGATTGATCGCGCCACCATAGGCGTCAAGTCCTATCCCGGCGGCGGCCAGGGCAGGATCCGCCTGGCGCCTGGTGATCGCCCCGACCAGCAGGTCGACTCCCGCCTGGGGCAGGGGCCGGTTGAAGTAGTCGGACCGCGCGCTGAAGGCCTCCCGTTTCAGCGTCCCCTGAGCGGAGTCGTCCGCCAGCTGGCACTGCTCCACAGTCTTGCCGAAGCAGCCTGCCTCGAGCAGCATCGCGGGCAGAAGCTGCCGATCGGCGAGCGATCGCGCCGTTGGCGGGGCGGCGATCCTCCTGACCAGGTCGGCAGCCAGCGGGTTCAGCGCCGAGGAGCCGCCGCAGTACACACCGCTCACGGAGACGGAGGGCGCGGCTCCCTTCTCAGCCTTCGCGCCCAGGACGCAGTTGGACCACAGTTCGTCGGGCGCGCCCGGCGCCCATGACTGCCACGCCGTGACCACCTGCCCGGCCAAGCTCCAGGGCCACTCCAGGTAGAGGGTGGCGACGCTCGCCTGTCGGAAGACCCGGAACGTGAAGGATGTGACTACCCCGAAGTTGCCGCCACCCCCGCCGCGCAGCGCCCAGAACAGGTCTGGCTCATGGCTGGCGTCACAGTTAAGCACCCGGCCGTCGGCGGTCACCACGCGGGCCGATAGCAGGTTGTCGCAGAGCAGCCCGTACTTGCGGCCCAACACGCCAACGCCTCCACCCAACGCCAGCCCGGCGACGCCGACAGTCGGGCAGGAACCGCCAGGCAATGCCAGGCCCGTCGAGGCCAGCTTCGCGTAGGCATCAATCAGCGTGGCGCCCGGTTCGATGGTGGCTGTGTTCTGCGCAGCGTCGACGTTTACCGAGTTGAGCGAACTCAGGTCCAGGACCAGGCCCTCGCCGGTCGAATAGCCGGCATAACTGTGGCCGCCTGAGCGAACCGCCAGCCCCACCGCAAACCGGCCGGCGAAGCTGAGAGTTGACTGCACGTCGGCTTCGGCTCGGCAGCGCGCCAGAGCGGCCGGCCGCACCGAATCGAACTGCTGGTTGTAGAGCAGGCGCGCGCTGTCGTAGCCGGAATCACCCGGCCTCAGCAGGCCTCCGGACAGTGCCTGCTTCAGCGCGTTCCAATCCGCCTCATTCGGCGGCCGCTTCGGAGTCGGTGACGGCCGGCCGGGGCTGGTCCGCGGTGGCTGCCCGGCCCCCGGCCCGGCACAGCTCGTCAGCAGGGTCAACAAAACGGGCGTTGAGACGACCCCCCATCCGACTGTACGGAGAAACTGGCGCCGGTTCACTGCGGAGTGAACGCCCCAACCCAGGCGAGCATTACACCCTGGCCCTCGTCGGGGAGCTCAGTCCAGCGGCATGCCACTCAGGTGAGTCGCGTCAGCGATGGACTGAACCACATATCGCCCATCCTTGGCGGCGACGACGCTGAGACTCGTGAACTGCGGCATCACTCGCAGCTGCGGCCACTCCAGTCCGAGCAGGCTGTGGAGAAAAAGCGAGATGGCTGCGTTGTGGCTGGCGACGACTGCCCGCCGCGGCTGACTGTCGTAAGCCTCGAGGCGCTTGACTATGCAATCCAGGGCCTCTCGCATGCGGGCGGCAACCTGGGCCATCGGCTCCGGGAAGGGGTACTCCTGCGGGTCACCCAGCGCCTCGATCCGGCCCTCATCCCAGTAGGTGCGCACTTCCCGCAACCGCTCATCGGTCTGGACTTCCAGGCCCCTGCCCACCGCCACCGCGTGCGCGGTGGCAACCGCCCGGCGGAGATCGCTGGCCCAGATCTCATCGAAGTGGACCGGCGCCAGCCGGGCTGTCAACAGCGCAGCCTGCGCCTCTCCCTCAACCGAAAGCGCGGGGTCGATCAACCCGTCGTTCAGCTGCTCCAGGCCGGCGTAGGCGTCCGCGTGGCGCACGAGCCACAGCTCGGTGCGATCGGGAACGCCAACCAGATGCCGCTCGTGCAGGGTCGCCAGCATGTTCAGAAAGGCTGAGTGACGGGCGTCAGCCATCAGCTCCCACGGCTCCCCGAATGGCGCGCGCCATCACGTCCACCGCCGCCGCGCTGAGCAGGTTCAGATCGGCGGCCTTGTCACCAGTGCTCACAGCGAAGACGGTGTCACCGTCGAACATCGTGTGGACCGGCCGGATGGCCAGCGCCATGCCGTCATGGCCGACCTCGGCCAGCTTCTGGCACTGCGCCTTGTCCAGCCTGGCATCGGTGGCAATCACACCCAGCGTCGTATTGGAGGCCGGGAATGGCCGGGGCAGGCGCTCGCCGCTCAGCATCGTGCGCCAGCTGTCGAGGAAGCGCCCGTCAGCCCGGGCGCCGGCGATGATTCGCTCGCCTTCGACGATGTCGCCGAGAGCGTTGACGATGGCGAGTGCCCCCACCATTGCACCGCCAGGGATCGTGAGCGCTGCGGAGCCGCAGCCGCCGGGCTGGGAGTGCTCGAAGCCGAACAGCTTGCCGACGGTGGCGCCTGTGGCCGCTCCGACACGCCCGCAGCGCAGAGGCTCGCCGCGCTCGGCGTCGAGGCAGGCCGCGTAGCCTGCTTCGGCCGCGGGAAAGGCCTCCGGCCGGCCCGAATTGAGATCGAAGATGACAGCCGCGGGCACTATGGGAACCAGCGCCGGCCCGGTGTCAACGCCCACCTTGCGCTCACGCAAGAAGCGCATCACGCCCTCCACGGCGGCCAGTCCGAAAGCGGATCCGCCACAGAGGGCGAGAGCATGGATGCGCTCGACAAGGCGGCCCGGCCGGAGCAGGTCGGTCTCCCTCGTGCCCGGCGCCGAACCTCTGATGTCGACTCCCGCCACAGCTCCCTCGGGTTGGAAGAGGACCACAGTGCAGCCGGTCATGGCCTCCTGATCAGACCAGTGGCCCACTCGCACGCCAGCCACATCCGTGATCGTCACCTGCTGAGGCTACCTAGTTGCCCATAGCGGCCGAATCGGCCATCGCCCGCGGCAGGCGCCCGCGCTAAGGGCGCCGGTCAGGAGGTCGAGGCGAAGGCAGCCACGCTCAGCCGGGGACGCGACGGCAAGCCCAAGGGCCGAACCGTCGGTAGGCCACTATCATCCAGATGAACACGGCCAGCCAGGCCAGCGCGAGCAGGACGTTGACGGCTGCGCTGGCGACGGGCACGTGCAACGGCGGTGCGCTGGGGCTGGCCCGTATAGTGCGTCCACTCAGCGCCAGCACGTTTTGGGGCAGAGACAACACGGCCAGACCCGCCAGCACCAGCTGGACCCAGAACCACCATGTCCAGCGATGCAGCGTGCCGATGGTGGCGAGAGCGAAATACGCAAGGGCCAAGACGATTCCTACTCCGAGCGAAACCGTGAAGATCATCTGTGCCAGCTGCCGGGTCTGCTGACGAATCTGTTCGACCTGCGCCGGGTCGAGGTTGGGACTGAGCTGGGCTTGGCGGTCGATGCTGGCGTTCATCGCCGCCTGCATATAGTCTGGCAGCCAGAACAGCACTGCTACCCCGTTGATCAGGCCCACCACCAGCAGGGCGATGATGGCGATCTGGAGCGGCCGCGTCCAGGCCGTCGGCACCCGGCGCGTCGCCGGCGAGCCGGGCGGCAGTCCATAGGGCTGCCACTGCCGGCCATCCCACCACCACCGCCCGTCGGGAGAGATTTGCCCAGCCATCTCGAGCTTCGCCGATTATCGGCCCCGCCGCAACTCCTGGGGCGGGGACAGCGCCAGCAGCCGCTCGATCACCACCTGCCGATTGTCGCCTGGCTCGCCACCCAGCGCGGCTGAGATCGGACGTGCGAGCTCTCCATATCTCGTCCTGATGCAGGCACCTAGACTCGGCCTGTGCCAGAAATCGACCACGCGGCGCTGATCCGGTTCACGCAGGAGCTGGTCAAAATCCCCAGCGTGCACGACCCCGTACGCGGCCTCAACGAGAAGCTCGCCGCTGACCTCGTGGCCGAAACCATGCGCAGTTTTGGCTGGCAGCCCGTCGTCGAGGAGGCCGCTCCGGGCCGGCCCAACGTCATGGCCGTGTTGGAGGGACAGCGGCCGGGCCGCACGCTGCTGTTCGAAGGCCACACCGACGTCGTGACCGAGGGCGACCGCTCGCGCTGGACCCGCGATCCTTTCGGCGCTGAGATCATCGACGGGAAGCTCTACGGCCGTGGTTCAGCCGACATGAAGGCTGGTGTGGGGGCGATGTTGTTTGCGGCCAAAGCGCTCACCGAGCACGACTTCCCCGGTCGGATCATCGTCGCGGCTCTAGCCGACGAGGAGGGCATGATGCTGGGCGTCAAGGACTTCGTCCGCCGCGGTCATGCCGCGCAGGTGGACGCTGCCATCGTCTGCGAGCCGGAGGGGCGGGAGCTCTGCATCGCCCAGAAAGGCGCGATCCGGATCCGCGTCGACGCCCGCGGCCGGATGGCGCACGGCGCCATGCCGCAGCACGGCCGCAATCCGATCCCCGCGCTGCTGAGCTTCCTCGCCGGCTGCGCCGACCTGCAGGCGGAGCTGCAGAAAGAGCACGGCGAGCATCCGCTGCTGGGCTGGAACTACATCACCCCGACTGTCTTTCGCGCAGGCGATCCTGAGCAGATCAATGTGATCCCCGGCGCCGCCTGGGCCGCGCTTGACGTGAGGACGACGCCGGAGGTGAACCACCACCAGCTGATCGCCAGGCTGCGCGCGATGTGCCCGCCTGATGTGACTCTCACCGTGATCGATGACAGGCCGCCCACGGAAACGCCGCCTGACCATCCGCTCGTGCGCGCGCTCGCCGCAGCTCACGAGCGCGTTCACGGCCGACCGCCGGTCTTCGGCGGAGTGCCGGGCGCGACCGACGGCACCATCCTCTGGCGCGACGCCCAGGTGCCCATCGTCACCGACGGTCCCGGCGGCAAGTGGATAGCCCATCAGGTGGACGAGTACGTCGAATTGGAGGACCTCACCAGCTCGGCCGAGGTATACCTGCAAGCCGCCCGGCTCTTCCTCGACACCTCTTTCAGCTAGTCGCCTGCACCAGCGTGCTCAACTCAGCCGCTCTAGGTTGTCCGGTCCGCGAGTAGCTGAGACGCTCTTGGTTGAGGTCGTCCTCCCCCCGCCCCGGGGGGAGGCAGGTGGGGGGCCTTGGATTGCAGCTTGGACCAGAGCCGCCATTTCGGTCCTGGGCATCTCGCTGCAGCTCCTGGGCGCTCGAGAGGGGTTTGACGGATCTTGGACGCAAGGGTCTCACCACAGAGTGGCGGGGGCAAGGCGGGCCGCTGACGCCCCCCTCCGAGCCTCCCCCGCCTGCGGGGGGAGGACGCAAAATGCCTGCTCGGCTTCTCAAGATCTGGAGGACCGGACACTCTAGGTTGAACGGCTCACAAGATCAGGCGACACCTGGGAGGTAGCGCCAGGACGTAGGACGACCCCATCCTATGGGTGCTCAAACCACTCAGGAGGGGTCGCCATGACTAAGGATGACCGGTTCTACCTGAACCGCGTTGCTCTCTTCGCCCATGTCGAGCGGGTCGGCGTCAGCCAGGCCTGTCGTGACTTCAAAATCCACCGCTCGACTTACTATCGCTGGCGCCGGCAAGTATTGCGCAATGGCTTGGAAATCCTGCGGCCGCGGGAGCGGCGCTTGCCCCGGATGCCCAACCAGTTGCCGGTCTGGACCGAGCAAAAGATCATCACCTTGGCACTCGCTCAGCCCGGACTCGGGCCGCGCCGCCTGGCCGCCCAGCTGGCTCAGCCGAACCCGCTGGGAGAGCTCAGCGTCTCGGCCTCTGGCGTACTCAAGGTGCTTCACCGGCACGGCTTGGGAACCAGGCCACGGCGGCTCGCCCTCGTCGCCGGCTACGCGGCTCC
>NZ_JBPCPN010000040.1:0-72766 GCF_050999135.1 Candidatus Dormiibacter sp.
TGGCGATAGATGAGGTCATCATTTGTCATGGCGGCTCCCTCCAATGGATTCACAGCACCCACAGGATGAGCCGCCACCTCTACGCCTGGGAAGCCCCCAGTTGTCTACACATCTCGAAAGCCGTGCACACTAGGCGACCGCCTTGGGGCTCCCGCGCTCCACATGATCCGTCCATCGATTCCCCAAGACCTTGGCCACCCCGTTCGTCGGAGCCAGCAGCAAGAGGCTGAAACCCGCGACAGGAATGTTGACAAGCGCTATCACCATGGCGAAGGCGAACACAGCCGTGCCGAGGGCGTTCCTGCACATGCTTATCCGCCACTCCGGCAAGTGGCTCTCCCGCATCAGCCCTGCCCGCCGCAGGTAGGCGGTGAGGGCGGCATACACGATCCCGATCAGAGCCAGGTTCGAGCAGTAGAGCTCGAAAGCGGGGAGCAGGTTGCTGTAGCGCGCCTCCAGCGCCGCCGGGAACGGCACCAGGCAGATCAGAAAAAGCGCCATCAAATTCAAGGCCTGGAGGCGCTGATCCACCCGCAGCACCCAGCGGAAGATCCTGTGGTGCACCATCCAGTAGAGGCCTACCAACGCGAAGCTGATGGCAAAGCCAAATACATTGGGCAGCACCTTCCAGAGCGCTGCGGTGAGTTCTCTCTCGCCCTGGAGGCTGGTCAGCTGGGGGACCGGGATGCTCAGTACCAGCAGCGTCATGGCGATGGCGAACACTCCGTCACTGAGCGCCAGCAGCCGGCCCAGCCCATAGGCGTCCGGATCTCGGTCTGCCGAGTGGCGCCCTTCGTCCTCCGCCATGCGCCACATCCTGACCGATCCGGGTCGTCAGGTGCCGACCCGCCTCAGACCAGCGTCGGCACCGAGCTCCGCCGGCGGCAGCCGCAACACTGAGGCTCGACTCCCGGCCCCGCAATCACGTCCGAGCCGGCCAATGGCTGCTACTGTCGATTTCCGTCTTCCGCGTTCGACTATATGACTGCATGTGTCAGATTCGCGGCTCGGTCCGCGACAGGAGGTTGGTTGCATGAGGTACATCTGCTTGCTCTACGTCTCGGAAGCGGACCTGCCGGCGCCGGGAACGCCCGAATTCGGTCCGCTCCGCGACGCCAATTCGGCTGCCTCTGCCGAGATGGCGAAGGCAGGCGTCCTGGTGGATGGAGCGCCACTCCAACCATCGAGGGCGGCGACGACGATCAAGATCCGTGGTGGTGAGACGCTTCTAACCGACGGCCCCTACGCAGAACTGAAGGAGCAGCTCAACGGGTACTACCTGCTCGAGTGCGCCGACCTCGATGAGGCGGTGCGCTGGGCGCAGACGATCCCGGCTGCCAGGACCGGTTCGGTCGAGGTGCGTCCTGTGGTCAGGGTTGAGGGGCGCCCTTGACCGATGACCTGACCGCTGTGGTCCGCCAGCACTGGTGGACCACCGTCGCCTCCGTCACGCGTCTGATCGGAGACCTGGAGGCGGCCGAGGATGCAGCCCAAGACGCCTGCGTCGCGGCCCTTCGGCAGTGGCGGCAGGCACGGGTGCCGGAGCACCCTGAGCGGTGGCTTGTGAGCGTGGCCAGGAAGAAGGCACTCGACGCGCAGCGGCGCGAGGCCAAACGAGCTGAGAAGGAGGCGGCGGCCGTGCGGGACGAGACTCGCTCTTCGATCGAAAGCCAGGCGCCCGCGATGGTCGATGACCAGCTGGCGCTGATCTTCATGTGCTGCCATCCGACTCTCGAGCCAGCCTCCCAGATCGCGCTGACGCTGAGAGCTGTTTGCGGCCTGACCACATCCGAAATCGCCCGCGCTTTCTTGACGCCTGAGGCCACAGTGGCGCAGCGCTTGGTAAGGGCCAAGCGGAAGATCCGAGAGGCGGTCATCCCCTTCCGGACGCCTGACGGCGATGGCCTGGCAGTCAGGCTCGCAGCAGTTCTGCGGATCGTCTATCTCGTCTTCACCGAGGGGCACCGGTCGAACGCGAGCCAGGCGGGGACGCGCCCTGAGCTGTGCCGGGAAGCCATCCACCTGGCGAGCTCGCTCGCCACCATGATGCCCGGTGAGCCTGAAGTCAGGGGCCTCTTGGCCCTCTTGCTGTTGGTGGATGCGCGGCGGCCAGGACGGTTCGATGCCGAGGGCCAGCTGGTTCTCCTCGACGAGCAGGATCGGTCTCTCTGGGACGCCGCCAAGATCGCCGAGGGCGAGGCTCATCTCGCCTCAGCGTTGAGCCTCGGTCGCCCGGGGCCTTACCAGATCCAGGCGGCCATCGCGGCCCTCCACTCCACCGCCAGCACCGCCGCGGCGACTGACTGGGCGGAGGTGGCGGCGCTCTACGCAGAGCTCGTGCGCTGGGAGCCGACAGCCGTGGTCGAAGCCAACCGCGCGGTCGCAGTGGCGATGGCGCACGGGCCCACCGCCGGACTCACGATCCTGGATCGGCTCACCGACGACCCCCGGCTGGAGGCGTGGCCGCCATTCCACATCGCGAGGGCCGATCTCTTCTCTCGGCTCGGCCTGATCGAGCGCGCCGCCGAAGCCTATGAGAAGGCCCTCTCCTTGTCGCCGCCGGTCCCAGAGCGAACGTTCATCAACCGCCGGCTCGGCGAGCTGGCCCGACGAGGGCTGGGGCCCGGTGCGGAAAAGCGCTGATGCGAACCTGCAGCTGAGCCTCCCGTGCTGAAGCTAAATTGCAGAGATGCCTCAGCCACCCGCCAGCGCTGTCCGGCAGCTGAACTTCGGCTACGGCGCCAACCTGGATGCCAGTGTCTACGGTCGCTGTCGTGACGCCCTCGACCTGGGCAACGCGATCCTGCCCGATCACCGCTGGCTCGCCACGGCCGCCGGGGTCGCTACTGTCGTGCCGCAGCCGGGCAGTCTCGTCCACGGCGTGCTGTTGTCACTCAGCGCTCGCGACCAGGACAGTCTTGACAGGTTTGAAGCCGTCGACCGGGGCTTCTACCGGCGTGAGCAGCACGACGTCGTCACAGCCGCCGGCGCGCGGGTTCTAGCCTGGGTCTACTTCGCCAACCAGCCTGAGCCCGGGCGGCCCATCCCGCCCTACCTGACGGCAGTCGTCGACGCCGCCCGCCAGCGTGGTTTTCCCGCTGATTACATAGCGGAGCTCGAGGCTTGGGGCCGCCTCAACACGGGCGCCGTGGCCGGCCCGCGTCCCCACTGGGAGGAGATCTTCGGCGCGCCTCCCTAACCGAGCGCAGTTGAACTAGCTGCCGGCCAGCCGCTCCACGACCGGCGCCATCGCTTCGCGGTACGGCTCATGCACCGAGAGGTACGAGACACCGAAGCGCTCGCGCAGCGCCTGGAGCTGCTCCACCATTTGCTCCAGCGTTCCGATCAGCAGGTGAGGCGAGGCGAGGATCTGGTCCGCGGGCAGCTCGAACTGGGGCACCAGCTCATCGGCCTTCGCCCGCCGAGCGTCGGTGATCCAGACGCCCTGCAGCAGCAGGTTGAGCTCCAGCTCGCTCATCCGCTCACCGGCTGCCTGGCCCACCCAGCCCACCTGCTCGGCGAGGGCGGCCTCGGAGAGGCTGCTCATATCCGCTCTGCCCTCGACGAATCGAGGCGCGATCGCGACGATGTCGGCCTCACGGGCGGCGATCGACAGCAGCCGGCGACCGCCGCCACCGACTGCCAGCGGCGGATGTGGCCGCTGCTGGGGCTTGGGCCAGCCCTCCTGCTCGCGGGTCGTGTAGTGCCGTCCGCTGAAGTTGACGGGTCCCTCCGACCACAGCCCCTTCAGAAGCTGGATCGCCTCCTCCAGGCGGCCGACTCGCACCCCTGGTCGATCGAAGGGCAATCCAGCCGCCTCATACTCGGGCCGGTGCCACCCGGCGCCCAGGCCCACCTCCAGCCGTCCTTCGCTGAGCAGGTCCAGCGTGGCGATCTCCTTCGCCAGTAGGACCGGGTGACGAAAGTCGTTGTCGAGGACCAGAGTCGCCACCCGTAGACGCTCGGTGGCCCACGCCGCGGCGAGGAGTGCCGGCCCCGGCGCCAGCTGGGTTCCCAAATGGTCGGGAATGTGGAGGACCGAATAGCCGAGTTCCTCGGTGCGCCGCGCCTTCTCTTCCCACTCGCCCCGGCTGGTGGCGCTGGAGGCGCCGGCGCCGAAGCGGAAGCGGCGCGCCAAGTTCATCAATCCATGTTATCGTACAGCGACGGTATAGCTTTTACTACCAGCCGAAATGCCAAGTTTAATGCGCTCGTCTGCGCCTACCCAGGAGCCGCCATGACCGAAGCCACCCCCAGCGACACAACCAACGAGCGTTTCCGCCGCGGCGCCGCCAAGCTGATGGAGATCGACGGCGAGCATGGCCCGTCAGTGATCGACGCCCTCGCCGACACTGCCCCCGACCTGGGCCGCTACGTCGTGGAGTTCGCCTTTGGCGACATCTATTCTCGCGACGACCTGGACGATCGCCAGCGCCAGCTGGTCACGATCGGGGCGCTCACCGCCCTCGGCGGGGCTGAGCCGCAGCTGGTGGTCCACATCAACGCGGCCCTCAATGTGGGACTAACTCCCCAGGAGATAGTCGGCGCGATCACCCACACGGCGCCGTTTACCGGCTTTCCGCGGACCTTGAACGCGATCCTGACGGCCCGAACGGTTTTCGAGGACCGTGGCGTTCTACCTCTGCTGCGGCTGCCCCAGCAGCAGGTGACTGCCGACGGCAAGGCGGAAGCGGCGCCTCTGGAGTGAGCCGCGGTTGGCTTCGGAACCCCCGCTGACCGGCATGCCGGATCAGCGGTTTGACGCTGACCCCGTCCGGCGGTTACGTTAGTGAAACTCCGAAAGCCGTCAGGTTGACGATGTAGGTCCGCATGAACTCGGGGAGGATCAAACGGAATGATCGAACGAACGGCAACGACAAGAGTGGAGCCGGCCCCGCCGGTCCTACGGCCGTGAGCTCGTACGCAGGCTCCCCCACCGGTACCGGCGCGGCACCTGTTCGCAGCCTCGTTCCAGCTCGAATGGATAGGCTGCCCTGGACCAGCTTCCACTGGCGCGTAATCACCGGTCTCGGCGTGTCCTGGATCCTGGACGGCCTGGAGATCCAGATTGTCTCCACTGTGGGGTCAGTCCTCACCGACAAGGGAACGCTGCACCTGACCGCAGGGGACGTCGGCCTGCTCGGCTCGGTCTACCTTCTTGGCGAGGTCATCGGTGCGCTCGTCTTCGGCCGGATCACAGACAACATCGGTCGCAAGAAGATGTTCATCACCTGCCTGCTGATCTACTTGGTCGCCAGCGGCCTCGGCGGGTTCTCGTTCAACCTTTGGTCGCTGCTGCTGTGCCGCTTTGTGGCAGGGACGGGCATCGGCGGCGAGTACACAGCCATCAACTCGGCCATCGATGAGCTGATCCCCTCCCACTACCGGGGCCGGGTCGACATCGCAGTCAACGGCACCTACTGGGCGGGCGCGATGATCGGGGCGGCCGCTTCCATCTTCCTCCTCAACACCGCGATCTTCAACATCAATGTCGGCTGGCGCATCGGCTTCCTCATCGGTCCGTTCCTGGGCCTCATCGTGATCTACCTCCGGCGCGCGCTCCCGGAGAGCCCACGCTGGCTCATGACCCACGGGCGCGAGCAGGAGGCCGAGGAAACTGTGGACGGCATCGAAGCTTGGGTGGAGCGAGACGGCGTTCACCTGGAGCCGGTGCCGGACAGCAAGGCTCTGGAGGTCAGCGCGCGCGGCTCCATCTCGTACATCGAGATCGCCAAGACGATGCTGCGCGATTACCCGGGGCGTTCGTTCCTGGGCTTTTCGATGATGGTGACTCAGGCGTTCTTGTACAACGCCATCTTCTTCACGCTGGGTCTGGTACTGGGCAAGGTCTACAACGTCCCCGCGGACCAGATCGGCTTCTACATCTTCCCCTTCGCGCTCGGCAATCTGCTGGGACCGCTGATTCTGGGGCCCCTCTTCGACACCGTAGGACGCCGCAAGATGATCCTTGGGACCTACGGCGGCTCCGGCGTGCTGTTGGCCATAGATGCCCTGTTCTTTCACGCCGGCCTTCTCAACCCGATCACCCAGACGATCTTCTGGTGCCTGATCTTCTTCTTCGCTTCGGCCGGTGCCTCCTCCGCCTACCTGACGGTGAGCGAGATCTTCCCGCTGGAGCTGCGCGCGCAGGCGATCTCCTTCTTCTTCGCCATCTCCCAGGGCGCCGGCGGCGTGGCGGCTCCCTTCATCTTCGGCGCGCTCGTCGGCCTGGCGACTGCCAACGGCGGACTGAACCGGCTGCCCCTGACCATCGGCTACCTCTTCGGCGCTGCTGTCATGATCGCGGGCGGCTTGATCGCCTGGTTCTTCGGGGTCAACGCCGAACGCCAATCCCTGGAGGACATCGCCTCCCCGCTCTCAGCGGTCAACCGCCCGACTCCAGGCACGGCCGCCGTTTAGTCAATCGGCGTTGGGCGGCCGGCCTCTGCCGGCCGCCCAAGCTCTAGCCGAAGCGAGTACGAAGCAGCCCCAGTTCACAGCGCGAGCAGCCCTTGGCGACCGTGTCGGTCAGTCCAGCCGCTCTTCCAGCCGGCCAACCAGAGCCTCGATGGAGACGCGTTCCTGCTCCATCGAGTCGCGCTCGCGGATGGTGACAGCGTGGTCCTCCAAGCTCTCGAAGTCCACCGTCACGCAGTAGGGCGTACCGATCTCGTCCTGCCGCCTGTAGCGCCTGCCGATGTTGCCGCCTGTCTGGTCGTACTCCACGCGGAAGCGCCGGCGCAGAAGTGACTGCACGTCACGAGCGCAGCCAATCAGCGACTCCTTCTTGGAGAGCGGCAGCACAGCCACCTGCACCGGCGCCAAGTTCGGGTGCAGCCCCAGGACCACGCGCGTCTCCCCCCTCACCGACTCCTCCCGGTAGGCGTCGACCAGCGCCGTGATCATGATGCGGTCCACCCCAGCCGCGGGTTCGATGACATAGGGCAGAAATCGCTCACCGGATTCGGCGTCCAGGTAGCTCAGGTCCTGGCCCGACTGCTTCTGATGCGCGCCGAGATCGAAGTCCGTCCGGTTCGCCACACCCTCCAGCTCGCCCCAGCCGAAGGGGAAGTCGTACTCGATGTCGCTGGTCGCCTTGGAATAGTGGCTGAGCTCCTCCTTTTCGTGCGGTCGCAGCCGCAGTCGCTCAGGCGCGATGCCCAACACTTCCACGTACCAGCGCTGCCGCTCCGCCAGCCAGTGCCGATGCCACTCCTCATCGGTGCCCGGTCGGCAGAAGAACTCCATCTCCATCTGCTCGAACTCGCGCAGGCGGAAGATGAAGTTGCCCGGGGAGATCTCGTTGCGGAAGGCCCGGCCCTGCTGGGCGATGCCGAAAGGCACCTTGACCCGCATCGAGTTGACCACGTTCTTGAAGTCCACGAACATGCCCTGCGCCGTCTCCGGCCGCAGATAGACGACGTTCGCGTCCTCCTCGACTGGACCTATGAAGGTCTTGAACATCAGGTTGAACTGACGCGCCGGCGAGAGCCGTCCGCCGCACTCGGGGCAGCGCGTCCTGTCGTCCAGGTGGTCCTCGCGCCAGCGCTTCTTGCACTCACCCAAGCAGTCGGCCATCGGATCTGTGAAGTTGGCGAGATGGCCCGACGCGCGCCACACCTCTGGGTTCATGAGGATCGAAGCCTCCAGCCCCACCACATCGTCCCGCAGCTCCACCACATGCCGCCACCAGAGGTTGCGGATGTTGCGGCGCATCGCCACGCCGTAGGGTCCGTAGTCGTAGACGGCGTTCAGGCCGCCGTAGATCTCGCTGGACTGATAGACGAAGCCGCGGCGCTTGCAGAGAGCTACCACGCGCTCCATCAGCTGCTCCCGCGGGATCTCGATCTGGCTCAGCGCCTGGCTTTCCATCACGGTCTGAGTGACTCTACCGAGACCGGGTAGGGGCTCTTCAGGCGGGGAGCCGCATCTGGCGCAGGAACCGCAGCGACCGCAGCTGGCGGTCCAGATGGTGCTCCAGCTGGGCTGAGAGCACCCGATCCACCTCCGTGAGCAACCTCTCTTCGAGCTTGAGCCGCCGGTACAACGCGACATCGCCCGCCGCTAGAAGCCGCAGCACCTTGAGCGCCGGCACCGAGGTGAGCGGCAGCCCTGAGGTCCGGCAGCTGTCGCAGAGAAAGGCGCCCGCCTCGGGCGCGAAAGCGGCGGCCGCCTCGGGCAGGGACCGGCCACAGGAGCCGCAGACGTCCAGCCGCGGAGAGTAGCCGAGCAGGTCCAGGGCGACGGTCAGGAACCACGCGGTCGCGCGGCGCGGGTCCTCCTCCTCAGCGATCTCGGCCAGAGCTGCCGCCGTCAAGTTGAACACACCCTCCAAAGGATGACGGTCCTCCGAGACTCGATCGGCCAGCTCGGCGACCAGGGCGGCGTGGGCTGTCCGCTCCACCTCCGCCGGAATGCGCCTCAAATCCAATCGAACCACCTGGGTGATGATGTCGAGGCTGCGGCCTCGGGCGAGCTGGACGTCGATCCGGCCGAAGAGCTCTAGCGAGCCGGCCAGTCGCGACGTCGGCTGGCGCACGCCTTTAGCGATGGCGCCGACCTTGCCGTGCTCCTTGGTCAGCAGCGTGTAGATCCGATCCTGCTCCTTGAAATCGAGCTTGCGGAGCACTATCGCCTCATCGCGGTAGGTGCTCACGCCGGCCTCGCAGTCAGACGCGACGCTGGCTGGGGAGATCGGGGGCGGAGGGAATCTCCTCGCCGGCGCCCGTCCGCGGCGGCGGGTCGAAGCCTGCTTCGACCAGAACCTCATCCGGCCAGGGACGATCCGCGTGGAGGCGCAGCCGTTCGATCCGGTCCCCTTTGATCTGCTCCACCCGCCACTGGATGCCCGGCACCGCCTCGAAGGTCATACCCGGCTCAGGGACGTCGCCAACGGTGGCGTAGACATAACCGCCCACCGAGTCGTAGTCCCGGGATTCCTCGACTCCGAGCTCCAAGCGCTCGTTCAGGTCGGCCATGGAGTAGCGGGCGTCCACCAGCGCCTCGCAGAGGCCGGTGATCACCATCTGCTCCTCTTCCAGGGGGTCGAACTCGTCACGGATCTCGCCCACTATCTCTTCCAGCACGTCCTCCAGCGTCACTATCCCGTCAGTGCCACCGTATTCGTCCAGGACCACCATCATGTGCACCTTCTCGACCTGCATCTGGTAGAGCAGCTCGTCCACCTTCTTGGCCCCCGGCACCTTGCGAATGGGGCGCATGATGCCCTCCAGCCCACCCGGCTGGCCGCCCTTGGCCAGGTAGAGCAGCAGGTCCTTCACATGCAGCAGGCCGACGATGTGGTCAAGATCCTCGTCGTAGACCGGCAGCCTGGTGTGGCCCTTCTCTTCGAAGACCTTCAAGATCTCAGGCATCTCGGCAGTCTTGGGGATGGCACTGACGTCGGTGCGCGGAATCATCACCTCCCGCACGCTCATGTCGCCGATCTCGATGATCGAGTTGATCATCTCCTCCTCCTTCTCCTCGATCACGCCCTGCTCCTCCGAGACGCGGAGAAGAGTGCGCAGCTCCTGCTCGGTCAGATAGGCCGCGTGAGCGGCGCGGCCGCCGGTGACCGCCCGGCTGACGAGCGTGATGAACCAGAGGAACGGACGCAGGAACCTGGCCAACGCCTCAACCGGCGCGGCGGCGAACAGCGCCAGCCTCTCAGCGTTCCGGATGGCTAGCGTCTTCGGCGTGACCTCGGCAAAGATGAGCAGGAACAGCGAGAGCACGAGAGAGACCGCCAGGTCGCCCGCGACACCCCAGCTGTGCGGGAGGTAGGTAAGGCCCAGCAGCGTGGTCGCCGAGGAGGCCATGATCAGCGCCACCGTGTTGACGATCAGCACAGTGGAGAGGAAGCGGTTCGGTTGCTCGTGAAGGCGCTGCAGCGTCCGGGCGGAGTGGCTGCCTTCTTCGGCCAGGTGCCGCACCCGCAGGCGCCCGACCGAGGTGAGCGCGGTCTCGGTCGCGGAGGCGAGCGCGGCCAGCAGCACGCAAACGATGAGAAGCGTGAGTTCAATGGAGCTGGTGGCGGACATCTGGGGTTTCCGCTTCCTAGCGGAAGAGTTCGCTCACGCTGCGATTCTCGTGCACGCGCAGGATGGCCTCCGCCAGCAGCGGCGCCACGCTCAGCACTGTGAGCGGCGCTCCCCGCTTCTCCTCAGGGACTGGGATGGAGTCGGTGACTATCACCTCGTCGATGTCCGCCTCGCGCAGGCGGGCGCTCGCGCCGCGGGTCAACACGGCATGGCTGCAGGCGACCAGGACCCGGCGTGCGCCATGAGCGCGCAGTGCCCGGGCGACCTCCACCACAGTGCCGCCAGTGGAGATGATGTCCTCCACCACCACGCAGTCACGCCCCTCCACCTCGCCGGCCATTTCCATGATCTCGGCCGCTTCCTCGCGCGGCCGGCGTTTGTAGACGAAGACGATGGGCGCCTGGAGCAGTTTGGCCATCGACTCGGCGCGCTTGGCACCGCCCGCATCAGGCGCAACCACGGCGCAGCGGTCAAGGCCCAGGCTCCGGATGTGGCCAGCGAGGATCTTGTTGGCTGTGAGGTGGTCCGTCGGGACGTCGAAAAAGCCCTCGATGGCATCCGCGTGCAGGTCTAAGAGCAGCACTCGGTCGGCGCCGGCCAGAGTCACGAAGTTGGCCATCAGCTTGGCGCTGATCGGCTCGCGCGGCTGCGACTTGCGCTCCTTGCGGGCATAGCCGTAGTAGGGGATCACGGCTGTGATGCGCCCGGCGGAGGCGCGGCGGAGAGCGTCCAGCAGGATGAACAGCTCCATCAGGTTCTCGTTCACCGGATGGCAGGTGGGCTGGATCACGAAGCAGTCATGGCCGCGCATCGAGTCCTGGATCTTGACGTCGATCTCCCCGTCGGAGAAGCGGTTGACGCGGGGATCGGTCAGCTTCACCCCGATCGCCTCCGAGATCAGCCGGTTGAGATCGGGGTTGGCGGTTCCTCCGATCAGCTTCAGCTCGCCCCAGGGCGACGTGTCCTCCGAAGCGAACTCCACCGCCGTCTGCAGCCTGCCGATCATGCTCTCTCCTTGTCCGGGATGGCGCGAGCCGGGACGCCGACGACCGTGACTCCCGCAGGCACGTCTTTGGTGACGACTGCTCCGGCGCCGGTGCGGGCACCGCGGCCCAATCTGCGCGGTGCCACCAGCATGGTATCCACGCCGATGAAGCAGTCATCCTCGATGACAGTCGCTTTCTTCTGGCGGCCGTCATAGTTGGCGGTGATGCTGCCGGCGCCAATGTTCACCCCTTCACCCACCGTGGCATCGCCCAAATAGGACACGTGGGGGACAGCTGACCGGCTGCCGATCTCTGAGCGCACCAGCTCGGCGAAGCTGCCGACGTGCACACTTTCCTTCAGCTCGGTGCCCGCACGGAGCTTGCTGAACGGACCGCAATCGGAGCCGCTGCCCAGTGTGGCGCCGCTGAGCCAGGAGCTGTCGATCCGGATCCCGTCGCTGATCTGGCAGTCGTTGATTTGGGCGAAGGGGCCGATCCGGCACTCCCTCCCGATCCGGGTGCTGCCGGTAACCATTGTGTAGGGCTCCAGCACCGTGTCCTGGCCGATGCTGACCCCGGCGGCCACGTAGGTGCTGGCGGGATCGCGCACTGTCACGCCTTCCAACATGAGGCTCTCCAGCAGCCGCCGACGCATGGCGGTCTCGGCCCGAGCCAGCTGGACCCGGTCGTTGATGCCGATGGTCTCCTCAGCGTCAGGCAGCTTCACCACCTGCGTCCCGCTCAAGTGCTGGAAGACGTCGACCAGGTAGAGCTCGCCGGCCTGGTTGTCAGGCCGGAGTTGGGCCAGCGCTGCACTCAGCTGCCGGGCAGCGAAACAGTAGAGGCCCACATTGATCTCGTTGACGCTGCGGCTCTGCTCGGTCAGGTCGCGGTACTCGATGATCGCCGCCAGACCGCCTTCGGCGTTCCGCAAAACCCTGCCGTCATTGCGGCTGGCATCTTCGACGCTGGCCAGGCTGGCCGGCAGGCTGGCGGCGCGGTGAGCCGCCAGGAAGTGACGAATGGTCTCCGCCCGCAATAGCGGACCGTCGCCGTTTAGCACCAGCACATCGCCTTGGCCGAGCCACTCGGCGGGAACCTGGGCCAGCGCGTGACCTGTGCCGAGCGGCTCGGGTTGGGCCACCAGCCGCGCCTTCCCGGCCAGGTGTTCCACCACGCCGGGCTCGCCTGGCTGGTGGACCACGAAGAGCCGATCTGACTCGATGCCGACCTCGCGGCAGGCGCCGATCACCCAATCGATCATTGAGCGGCCGCAGATCTCGTGCAGGACCTTTGGCGTCCGGGAGCGCATGCGTGCACCCCGGCCGCCAGCTAGGATGACGGCTGAGAGTGGTAAGTCACTCAAGAGAGATGTCGAGCCGGATTATACGGTCGGCCCCCCGCCTGCTCCTCAGCCTAGCGCTAGCTGGCGCCTTGGCCACTGGCTTTGGCGCGCTGGCCGCCTGCGGCGGCGGTTCTTCGGGCGGCGCAGCCAGCCCGGCCTCCCCCACCTCGGCCAAGTCGAGCGCCACACCGACGCCGGCGGGCAACACTGTCTGGGTGGTGGCGACGGTGCCGGTCAAGCTGCACGGCGCGCCGGATCGCAACTCGGCCCAAGCTGCCCTTCTGGAATGGGGCTCGCAGCTGACGGTGAGCGAGAGCCAGAAGCCCGGCGCAGAGACATGGCTCCACGTCAAGACGGACGGTGGTAGTGAGGGCTGGGTGCTGGACGACCCCGAGATAGTGAGCCACCGCGCGGTGGCGAAGAAGATCAGCGACACGTATCGATTGCTCTATCCCAGCGAGTGGACGGTGGTGGGTGGCAACCCGCTCACCTTCAGCTCGGCGCACGGCGCTGCAGAGGCGGCGAAGCTCGTGGTCCAGACGGCTGACGAGGTGGGGAAGCTGCCGGTGCTGCCTCTCACGCCCGGCGCCGCCTCCGGAGACGACTCCATCCAGGTCGGCGATAAGACCTACACCATGCACTTCTGGAAGTCCGCCGACGGCGGTGCTGAGGCCGCTGTCAGCTTCAAGGAGGGAGGCACCGCGTACCTCTTCGACCTGAAGCAGAAGGGCCGCGCCACTCCCGACCGAGCGCTATTCAAGAGCGTGCTGCAAACGGTGATTCTGAATCCAGCGACCGCACCCGTCCCGAGTCCTACGCCGTAGTAGGCACCGGCAAGTGGCCCAGAAGCTTGCAGCGCTGTACGAAATCCACGGCAATCTGCCTGCTCTGCAGGCGGGGTGCTGGCTGAGCTAGACCAAGTGCACCCCGACGTGACCGGCATCCTGCCCCCGGGATCAGTGCCCGACGGTTTCGACCGCGGCCGCCGCTCGATCCGCCTCTTGCGCCAGGCGCTCGGCATGGTCCGCGGCTTGGGTGGCGCGCCGGAGCGCGTCGGCAGCGACGGCGGCGGCTCCCTTCGCCTCTTGAGTCAGCCTCTCCGCGCGCTGTCCGAGCTCCCCCGCCTCAGCCTCGAGCTGACGGGCTAGACGCGCCTGCGCGTCCGCTGCGCTCTTGGCGGCGTGCGATCGAGCGAGCAGGTCCGAGTCTGGTCTCACCTGGCTCGGCTTCGGCGCCGGTTTTGCCTTGGGCCGCCCTGTCCCGGGCCTGGGCGCAGGAGGCTGAACGATGACGCCCGCGAAGCCTCCGAACCCCTCCGGCTCCTGCTCGGCGGTCAGCCGGCCGGCTGCCAGCGCCTCCCCCAGCTCGGGAGGACCGAGCGACACAGCCCTCAGCGTGGTCTGCAGGCGCCGGCGCACCGCGTCTGACACCTCCCGGTCGCGGCTGTCGAGGAAGCTGGCCGCGCCGTCGACCGCCCACTGCAGGGCGTCGGAGTGGTCTGCCAGAAGTCCGCGCAGGTCTTTGACCGCCCCGCCCTCGAGAACCGCGACCTGGGCCTCCCGCAGCCGGCGCCCACTCTCCAGCAGCGCGTCCAGGGCGGACGGCGCGAACTCCGCCAGATGGTCGGCTGCCCACAGGCTGACAGTCGGCCGGCGGGCGGCTGCGATCTGCCGCGCGTGCTCGACCCGACCGCCCTGGCGGAGCTGTCTGACAAGGGCTCCGCGCCTGCCCACGAAGTTGTCCGGATCGCCACCGTAGAGCTCGGCTAAGAGCTCCTCGACACTTTGGCTGTCCTCCATTCGAGCGCTCATCTCCCCAGTCTCCCTGGTTCATGACACTCCGCGTGAGCTCAGTGTTTGATTGGCGTGACGATGGGTTACGATATATCGCATAGTATTTCGCGCGTGGAGGCTGACAATGTTCAACAGATTTCCCGGTGGACCCGACGAGGGCCACACCGTCGGCTTCGAGCCTGGCTTTGGCGGTCCGGGAGGGCCAAGGGGTCGGCGTCGAGGGCTGGGTCAGTGGGGACCCTGGGGCTTCGAGGACGGCCGCCCGGGTCGGGGGTTCCGGGCACCCTGGGGGCCGTTCGGGCCGCGAGCCCGCCGTGGCGACGTCCGCGCCGCCATCCTCGCCCTGCTCGCGGAGCAGCCTATGCACGGCTACCAGGTGATCCAAGAGCTCGAGCGGCGCTCCGGCGGAGCCTGGCGGGTGAGCCCTGGCTCCGTTTACCCGACCCTGCAGCTGCTCGAGGACGAGGGGCTCGTGACCGGTCAGGACGTGGAGGGAAAGCGCGTCTTCTCCCTGACTGAGGTGGGTCGGGCGCACGTGGAATCCCAGAGGCAGGGCGCGTCCCCACCCTGGGAAGAGGTGGCCGGAGGCACGGATGAGCGCATCGGGGGGCTGCGGGACGCGGCTTTTCAGTTGGGTGCCGCGGCGATCCAGGCCGCACACGCAGGGTCGACCGACCAGGTGGACCGGACGATCACCATCCTGAACGAAGCCCGGCGGCAGGTCTACGCGATCCTGGCCGAAGGCAAGTAGCAATTCGTGCGGGGAACCTAGTTCCACCCATCCATTCGTCGGGTTCCAGCCGCACAGCGATCCGCTGCTGCTCGAGCCGTTTGGCCAGCGTCGTCTTGCCCAGATCCGGGCAGGCAACAGATCAAGAAAAGAGTGGGCACTGGCCGAAAACCTAGATCGCGCTGGGTCCGTAAGGGTGGCGCCATGAGCCCATCGATCGCCGCTTCCATCGCAGCAGTACCGTTTTCCAAATGAGCCGGTACGCCAACGCGACCGAGCCAGCGTCCTGATCTGTGGTTCGACGGCAAGCCGGACCTAGACAACCCGCCACACACCGGGTGGTCGGCGTGCCCGCGGTCGTGCGCAACAGGGCGCTCGCGACCGGCGCGAAGCGGTGGCTCGACGACCTGCCCGAGCTGGTTGGCAACCTCGAGAGGGAGTGGTCGATCGCTGTCGGCCGTCCATATGACGACTCGACCGAGGCGTTCGTCGCCGAGGCGACGCTCGATGACGGCACCCCAGCGGTGTTGAAGCTGCTCATCCGCCGTGGTGAACAGGTTGCCAGGAACGAGATCACCGCCCTGCGGCTCGCGAATGGCGAGGGCTGCGTGCGGCTGCTGCGGGAGGACGCCGAGCGGGCGCACTACTTCTGGAACGGCTCGGTCGTTCGCTGAACCAACTCGCGCTCCCGATCCGGAAGCGGCAGGAGATTCTCTGCTCGACCGCTGCGAGACTGTGGCGTCCGGCATCCGGTTGTGGTCTGCCGACCGGGGCCGAAAAGGGCAGATGGCTCGTCGATTTCATCACGATGACCTGGGAGGAGCTCGACCACCCCTGCTCGGAGCGGGCCGTCGATTACGCTCTCGCCTGCGCGGCCCAGCGCATCGATGCCCATGACGATGAGCGCGCCGTCCTAGTACATGGTGACGTGCACCAGTGGAACGCGCTCGAGAGCGACGACGGCTTCAAGCTTGTCGACCCGGACGGTCTGCTGGCGGAGGCCGAGTACGACCTGGGCATCATCATGCGCGAGGCCCCTCTTGAGCTACTCGACGGCGACCCCCACGAGCGGGCACGGGGGCTGGCCCTCCGCAGTGGCCTAGATGCCACTGCAATCTGGGAATGGGGTGTCGTCGAGCGGGTGTCCACGGGCCTCCTGGGCACGAAGGTCGGCCTTCAGCCAGCTGCCCGCCAGATGCTGGCCGCAGCCGATCTCGTGGCTGAGTAGGCTTCTCCCCTTACCGCGGTGGGCTTAGGGCGCTTAGGTCCAGCTGCATGAGGGTGGTGTCGATCCAGCGACCGAATTTGTAACCGACGCCGTGCAGGCGGCCTGCCTCCCTGAAACCGGCACGTCGGTGAAGCGACATGGAGGCGGGCTCCCCAGTGTCTGCGATCACGGCGACGACCTGGCGCGCGCCCGCAGTGGCGGCTTCGGCCAAGAGCCGCGCCAGGAGACGCCCGCCCAGTCCGCGCCCCATGTGCTGGGACGACAAGTAGATGCTGTCTTCGACCGTGTGACGGTAGGCCGGCTTGGGCCGCCAGGGCGCCACGTAAGCGAAACCGGCCAGCTGGCCGCCTTGTTGAGCAACCAAGAACGGCCACCCAGCCTCGCGGATGCTCTTCAATTTGGCTTGCCACTCAGGCGGGGACGGGGGCACCAGCTCGAACGTCGCAACACTGTGCCGGACGTAGTGAGCGAACAGATCGCTGATGGACTCGCAGTCAGCGTCCCGAGCGGTGCGGATCTCTAGCGCAGCTTGCACGCTATCCAATCTCTGGCATGGCCGCGGAGCCGATTCCGCAAAGACGTTGGGCGTAGCTCACGGCCCTCGCCAGCTGTCTTCGGCTGGGGAGATGAAGCGCCAGCCACCGCCCTCATCCCGGATCACCCGCCAGCCCTCCTCGTGCACCCGGCGGTGATGCCGGCGGCAGAGCAGCAGAAGGTTCTCCAGCTTCGTCTCTCCGCCATCCGCCCAGTGCAACACATGGTGGGCGTCGGTCCACTCCGGCGGCCGGTCACAGTCCGGGAAGCAGCAGCCACGATCCCGTCGCTGCAGCGCCCGCCGCACAGACGGCGGCACCACCCGGCTGGCATGATCTGCCTCTCCGATCGTCCTCTCGCCCTTACGCTCGAGGGTCAGCAGGGCATCGCAGCCGTAGCGGCGCACTGTCTCCCGCGGCCCCAGCACCTCACCGTTCAGCTCAGCCGGCGCTGAACCAGGCTCCTGGCGCAGAGTCCCGCACTCGCAGACCAGGTGCAGGTGCGGCTTCTGTCCCGCTCGCTCAGGCAGGGAACCGGCATCCAGCTGCCGCCGCGCCAGCTCCACCAGGGCGTCGGCTCTACGCTCACCCTTGGACCGGCTATCGCCCGCCAGCGGCGCGCCTTCGATCGCCTCCAGGGCTGTGCGCACCAGCTCCCCACCCTCGTCGTCCAGCTGGCCCTCCAGGAAGTACAGGCCCTGCCAGGACTGAGCCAGACCCAGATGCCGCTTCTCATGGAGGGCGTTTGCATCAGCCTGGGCACCTTCTGGATCCAGGCAGTGACGCAGGCGCTGGGTCAGATGCCGGAACTCCCAGGTGTCGAGCTCTCCTCCCCAGCGAACCAGGTCCGCCTCAGCCGGCTGCAGAGCTTCGGTCCCCACCTGACTGGCCAACCGGCCGACGAGGCCAACATGCTGGGCGCTGAGCCGGCCCTCTTGGAAAGCGGCGGCGGTCTGGGGCAGCTCTTCCAGCTGCCGGCCCAGGCGGATGCGATCAGCGCTGGCGCCGGAGCTGAACTGGCAGTTCCGGCGGAGCCAGCCCTGCAGGCTCTGATGCCCGCTCACCGCCCAGCCCTGCTGCTGGTCGAAGACGCGGAGCTCGGTGGTGAACTGCGCCTCCAAGCGGTTGATGCCCTGGCGCATCTGCTTCAGCCGCTCCGCCTGCACGACTCCTGGCAGGTGTCGCGTGTCCTCGCCCACCAGCGACGCGATCGACTGCGTCACCTCATCCAGAGGAGAGGCCCAGCTGTTCGCTGCCATCGAACCCATGTTCGTATTGTATCACGTCCGGAACCTGTCCAACAAACATGGTGTGTGAACATTTCCGGCCGCCGGCCTGGTGACCAAAGCTCTTCGCCATGATGCCCTGCTCGCCTGGGATGTTCGCTGCCTTAGCACTAGGCTCGCAAACACAAAGCACCAGGTCGGCGGATCGCCGGGTCTCCCCTAACCCGTTCTTCCCAGCGTCTTCCATACTGGGGAGTTCGATGAATACGCCGACGAGCGCAGACACCCTGGAAGTCCCGAGCACGAGCCTTGACTACGCACGTGCAGTGGTGCTTGTTGAGGGAATCAGCGACCAGCTAGCGCTGGAAGCGCTGGCAGAGCGCCGCGGTCGGAATCTTGAGGCTGAGGGCATATCCATTGTGCCGATTGGGGGTGCCACGACCATCGGGCGCTTCCTGGATCTGTTCGGCCCCCGAGGGTTGCACCTCAGGCTGGCGGGCCTCTGTGACGCCGGGGAGGAGGGCGCCTTCAAGCGCGGCCTCGAGCGGGCCGGCCTCGGCGCCAACCTCAGTCGGGCCGAGATGGAATCACTTGGCTTCTATGTGTGCGTCGCAGATCTGGAGGATGAGCTCATTCGCTCCCTCGGCGCCGGCGCGGTGGAGCAGGCCATCGACGCCCAGGGGGACCTTGAATCATTCCGCACCTTCCAGAAGCAGCCTGCGTGGCGAGGACGGACCAATGAGGAGCAGCTTCGCCGCTTCATGGGCACGCGCGGCGGCCGGAAGATCCGATCCGCGGCCTTGCTCGTCGACGCGCTCGATCTCGCCCGAGTGCCCCGGCCGCTGGATCGCGTACTTGCTCACGTCTGACATCAACGAACGTGCCGGCCCGCAGACCTTGCTGTATTCAGCCCATGCTGCGCCGACTGCGCAGTGGTTCAGACGCTGGGAGAGGGCCGGAGGGGCGTCGCTCCTGCCGGCAAGACATCCAAATTGATGGTGCTCCTTTTTCCGCCGTCCCAGGAAACACTGAACGACCAGCAGCCTGGCGTTGGTACGTCCACTATCGTCGGCACTTGATTGCCGTTGGTGGCACCTCCGAGGACTTCCACCACCGGTCCGGAGCGACCCAGCGGGCGCCCCTCGATTCTCTCCGGAGGTGCACTCCTGGCCACCCAGAGGATCTTGTTTGACGTGCCGTCAGGTCGATGACCCTGGGCAACCAGCTGACCAGCGAAGACATAGGCCAGGGCGTCACCAGGCTTACCCAGAGCCCAGGGAACTCGCCAGGGGCTTCCCGGTTGCGCCGTGAAGCCAGCCTGGGCCCAGTCGGGGGGCGCCCCCCTGGCAATCACCTGGGTGCCGGCACACCCACCCGAGATCTCCTGGGCAGGCAGGGACGCGATCGGTGAGGTCTGCCGTGCGATCGTGCCGTTGGTGCAGCCAGTGACTATCACGACTATCCCAGTGATGGCGACGCGCCACAGTTTCTGCCGCAAGAGCAAACCCCTTAGCTAGACACACTACTCACAAGCGCTACGCTGCGGCCGTGTTCACAGCCGAAGGTCGCGAGCCCTGGCCTGCAGTCGCCTCGGACTCGAGGCGTTCTTCGGCAGAGAGCTCGACCGTCTTCCAGCCGAGGTCACGGCCCCGCTCCAAGGAGCTCTTGTGAAGTCGGTCGAGGCCAGCGAGCTGCTACGAGCACTCGCTGCGGCGATCCAGTGTCTGCTGGTCGAGATCCGCCAGGCCGAGCCTGGCCTGGCTGTGAGGCTCGAGCGGGTGCTCAGGGAGGTAGACAAGTGATCGATCCCGACGCTTGGGTGGCACCGACAGCAGTTCTCAGCGGCGAGTCACGATATGAGCCCACTCCCGTGTCCTCCATGCCGCGGTGCTCACCGCCGGTGGCGGGCCGGTCACCATTGGCGAGCACTGCGTGATATGGAGGGCGCGGTCGTGCGCGGCACTCGGGGCCACCCGATCGCGGTCGGCAATCATGTGCTGGTCGGTCCCCCCGCCTACCTCACCGGCTGCAGCGACGAAGACGATGTATCCATAGCGACCGGAGGGATGGTCTTCAACGGGGCGGTGATGGGCCGCGCCAGCAGCGTCGCCCTCGGCGGCGCTGTCCACATAGGCTGCGTGGTCGCACCCGGCGAGCGGATTCCTATCGGATGGATAGCAGTCGGTAACCCGGCGGCGCCTCCACCCGCCCACGGATGTCGAATCGATTCGGGCGGGGATAGCCGAAGTGGGCGGCTTTCTTCCCTACGTGTTCGGTGTCGATCCCGAGGCCGAGCGCAGTGATCAGATGCGGGAGGCCATGGAGAAGTACAGGAGGGCGCTGAAACGGCTCTACGAATGATCGGTGAACGCGGTCTCACCTTTACTGACCCTCCACCGAAGGAACCCCCCACCCGGGGGATGTGCCGAGAGCGTATTTGAAGGTCTTGAGAGCAGTCAATAGAGCCTGTTAAGAGGCCGGGCAGGTAGACGTCCTGACCTGACCCGACCGCAGCTCTGACAATGGAGACCGGGGGCTGGCTGAAACGATGGAGCAGGGCAGCGAGCAGGAGAGCGGAGCGGTTTCGAACTCAGCCGTCGGGCGGCTGACCGTGGCCGTGGCGGAGGCGCAGGGAGCCCGCGGCAGCATGGAGGACCGCCACCAGCTGCGCCTCACCAGCGATGGCGCCTGGGGAGCCATTTTCGACGGTCACGGCGGCGCTCGAGCGGCCGAGCTGGCGGCCGCCGAAGCTGCTCAGCTGTTGCCCAATCTTTCTCCCGGAGACGCTCTCCGCCGGCTGGCCGAGCTGACAGCCCAGGAGACCTCTGGCGCCTGCGCCGTGGCCTTCCGCCTGCAGGCCGACCGACTCGAGGTGGCCAACCTGGGCGACTGCGAGCTAGCACTGGTCCGGTCGGGCGGCATTGAAACCTTGACCAAGGTGCATCGCCTGAGCGACCGGGACGAACGGCAGCGGGTGCTGGCCGCAGGAGCGGCGATCGAGGGACCGTACGTGGTGGATCCCAGAACTGGCGACGGGGTGATGCCCACCAGGGTGCTCGGGGATCAGCCATATCACCACCTCGGCGTCAGCTCCGAGCCGGACGAGTGCGCCACGCAGTTCTCCGAAGGCTGGCTGATCGCCGCCTGCGACGGGCTCTGGGACGTGCTGGATCCGGCGGAGCTGCCGCCCCTGCTGAGGGGCAGCCCCGAGGATGCGGTCAGAGCGCTGCTGAAGCTGGCGTTGGATGAGCGGCGCAGCGGTGACAACGTGACAGTCATCGCGCTCCACAAGAAGCCGGCCGACCCAGCCGGCTGAGCGCCGGCCGCTCAGGCCGCGGGCGCCCCCTCCAGGTCCAGGCGGTCAAATGGAAAAGGTTCGGTCCTGGCCGGTGTGAGGAGGCGCCGGGTCGTCTCCAGACCCCAAGCATCGAGGTCAGCCAGGCGATCACTGGCCGAGCGCAGGCCGCCGAACTGCTCGATATGTGAGGCCCACTCCTCCCTCCCTTCCATGGCCGGTCGGGCGATCAGGCAGTCAGGGTCGTTCAGCCAGAGCCGCCCCTGCTGGAAGGCACGGGCACGTCCGGCGAGCATCGCCAAGCGGCGGGATGGCTGGGATAGGTCGGCTTCGTCGAGTACTTCCCAGAGAGCCACGTCAGGGCTCACGCGCATCGCATCGACCAAGCCGATGCTGGGCAGCAGGGGCGCCCCACAGCCCAGCAGAGTCGCCTCCGGCCCGACCGCTTCCCTGATCAGCCTCAGCCCTTCCCGGTAGGCCCCCACCTCACTGGCGTCCTGCCGCCGCCGGCCGGACAGCGCGCCGGCGTAGAGAAAGTCCAGCTTGAAATAGTCGAAGCCCCAGCCGCGGAACGTCGACACGACGTTCTGCAACCACTGCGCAGCCGCCGGATTGGTTACGTCAAGCGCATGCAGCTGCTGGCCCCAGTTGTGGCCGGCATCGGCGCCTGCCAGAAGCCAGTCCGGGTGCTCCTGCGCCAGCCGGCTCTCGGTGCCGGCGAGAAACGGTGCCAGCCAGATGCCCGCGCGCCGGCCGCTGGCGCGGATCCGGTCAGCGATCTCGGCCAAGGGTCGCTCAAAGCGGTTGGACGGCTCGAGCCAGTCGCCGACCTGCGCCTCAAAGCCGTCATCGATCTGAACCACCCCCACTGGAATCCCAAGGCGGTCCATGTCGGCAAGGTTCTCGAGCACATCCTCATCGCTGACTGCGAGGTAGTAGTGGTACCAGGAGCACCACACCGGCGGGATCTTTGGCAAAGGGCGGTCACGGAGGGCGGCCGCCTCTTCGGCCCAGGCCGCCAGCGCGGCCCCAAGATCGCTCGTGTGACTCTGTTCGCGGACGCAGCCGCCGTCACCAGTGGAGCTGATCAACAGCCGACCATCACGGACCTCCGCGCGCAACGACGGCACGCAGTCGGCCGGCTTGCGAGCGGAGAAGAGCCGCACCGGTTCACCCGCCCCTGGCAGCACCGCCAGCAGCCCTTCGCTCTGAAAGCCATGCTCTGGCAGGGGCAGGCCGGGCCGGTAGCCCATCGTATGTGCGCTGGCAGTGCGCGGGCGAGATGAGGTGCTGCGGGCAGGATGCAGGCCGGCGGGACTCCAGGATTGCCAGCCGTGCTCATAGACGAGCGTGTCCGGACGCAGTGGGATTTCGGCGATCGGGATGAAGGAGACTGGGTGCGGAGCCCTGGCGGCGGTCACCTGCCCCAGCCTAGCGAGACCGGCCGAGGGTGGCGCCCAAAGCGCGGCCAGTCCGAAGGCCGCAAGGGCCGCCCGGGCCAGGCGCAGCTCTACGATGTTGCCTCCGCGCGTAGCCGAACACCCGGTCGGCCTCCTGACCGAGGTGACCGCTCAGGACGAGATCAACTTAGCCGCGGCTTCATAAACGTGGTCCGCGACCAAGGCACCGTCCTCGGCCCACCAGCGGGGCTAGGCTCGTCGGCTCCCGCTCAGCTCCCGGTCTTTGATCCAGTTGTGAGCTGCCAGCTCCAGGCTGTCGTCGAGGGGATCCAGCTCCCGGTTCAAGGCGCGGCTCAGGATCAGGTCGGTCAGGTGGGGGTTCTTGGGCAGCAGGCTGCCGTGCAGGTAGGTGCCGAAGATGTTGCCGGAGACCGCGCCCTCGCTGCCGTCCTCGCCATTGTTGCCATTGCCTCGCCGGACCCGCCCCAGGGGCCTGACCCCCTCGCCGAGATAGGTGCGCCCGCTGTGGTTCTCGAAGCCTACGAGCGTGCGCGGCTGCAGCCCCAACCCAGGATCCGATTCGATTACGACATCACCTATGCACCGCTGGCCACCCGCCACAGTCCGGACATCCAGCAGCCCGATGCCGGGTAAGCGCTCCCCCTGAGCCGTCTGGTAGTAGTGGCCGAGCAGTTGATAGCCACCGCACACAGCGAGGAAGGCGGCTCCGCGCTGCATTGCGTTCGCCAAGCGGATGGCCTTCGTCTCCAGCAGGTCGTCGTAGACAAGTTCCTGTTCTTTGTCCTGACCCCCACCGAAGAAGAACACGTCAACAGCCTCGATGCCCTCGCTGGCGCCCTTGCCCAGCTCCAGCACCCGGACTTCCACGCCCCGCCAGCGGGCGCGCTGGACAAGCGTCTGGATGTTGCCGCGGTCGCCGTAGATGTTCATCAGATCGCTGTACAGCCAGCCGATCGTCAGCCTTTGGCCAGACGCGCTCACGTCCTCCAGTATGGCCGCAGCGAACCCCGCCTCACGAGCAGGGCGCGGACGTCCAGCATGGCTGTGTAGGTGCAGAGGATGAAGCCCTCCGCGCCGGCGGGTACGGCCTCCAGCAGCCGGTCGAGCGCGCGGTTGAGATCTACCTCAACCGTCGCCTTCAAGCCCGCATACTTGAGCCGCAGCGCCAGGTCGTAGGCCCGCACCCCTGTCGCGATCAGCGTCTCGGCCGCGCAATCCCCGCCCAGCAGCTCAAAGTCCACGTCCCAGATCCAGGAAACATCGCGTCCGTCGGCAATGCGGTCGTTCAATCCCAGCAGGAAGTGTCGACCGCCGCCCAACCGCTCAGCCTCCCGCAGGATCTCGTTGAACCCAGCCGGATTCTTGGCCAGCATGAGCGTGAAGCGCCGGCCTTGGTGCAGGAAGCGCTCCTGGCGGCCGAAAGCGGCGGGAACCTCTCCCAGCCGCTCGACCATGTAGCCGGGCTTCAGGCCCAGCGCTGTGCCGGTGGCGAACGCTCCCAGGAGGTTGTAGGCGTTGTAAAGCCCACCCAGCGCCGCTCCGACCTGAACTCCACCGACCGTGAAGCGGACGCCGTCAAGACCATCCAGCTGAACGCTTGTAGCGCTGAGATCGCGCTCGGGGCGCCCGAAGTCTCCGGTTGGGCAGGTGTAATCACCGTCGTGGCCGACGTAGACCTGCCGAAAGTCCAGGCGCGAGCCGCAGCGGGGACAGGTGCGGGCGTCAGCCGCGTGGGGCAGCTCCGAGATCGCCACCGCGGGGTCGTCGAGCCCGTACCAGAGGATCTTGAGGCGCCCCCTTCGCTCCCCGAGCCGGTAGCCGATCTCCGCCGTGCGGGGGTCGTCGGCGTTGAGCACCGCGGTGGCGCCCTCCGGCAGCGCCTCGAGCCCGCGTTCGATCGTCAGCGCCAGCATCTCCAGCTCGCCGTAGCGGTCGAGCTGGTCCCGAAAGAGATTGCCGACCACGACGGCTCGGGGCTTGAGCTCCGCCACCGCGGAAGGCAGCGTTGCCTCATCGACTTCGAATACACCCCAGTCAGCTCTGAATCGCCCGGTAAGTCCAGCGCCGGCCAGCACCGCGGACGTGTGGCCGGTGACCAGGTTGGCGCCTGCCCGGTTGGCCACCACCCGCGCCGGCAGCCCCTGGAGCAGGCTGGCGATGAGCCGGGAGGTGGTCGTTTTGCCGTTGGTGCCGGTGATGAGGACGCTGCCCGCGGTGAGCCGCTCGGCCAACAAAGCCAGCGTTCGCGGCTCGATCCGGCTAGCGACGAGCCCTGGCAGCGTCGTGCCGCCGCCCTGGCCGACGAGCCGAGAAGCTGTACCCGCCGCCTTGCCGGCGAGCACGGCGGCCAGCAGGCGGGGCGGCGTCAATCCGGACCCCAAGCCGCGACCGGCACGGCCACGGCCGTCCAGCAGCGGAGGGGTTCGAGCAGTCGTCGCGCCTTCGCCAGGTCTGGGGCGACAGCGAAGAAGGCGGAGCCGCTGCCTGTCATCTGCCAGGCCGGCCCCAACTCCTCGGCAAAGGCGGCTAGGCGAGGCTCCACCATCAGGGCCGCCCGGCAGAGCTCGTTCTCGCCGTCGCCGCCGACCTTGTCCCAGGCCTGATAGACAGCGGCGGTGGAGACGCCGTAGCCGGGCCACGCGAGGGCGAAGCAGCCTGTGACCGGCTGAACCGGTTCCAGTCGTTCGCCTACACCGCCGGCCCGCGCGGCTCCGCCTCGGAGGAAAAAGGCCACGTCGGCGCCGACCGAAAGGGCGATCCGCTGGAGGGCCGTCCAACCCAGCCTCAGCTCATAGACGCGGTTGAGGGCGACGAGGGCTGCGGCTGCGTCGCTGCTGCCGCCACCCAGCCCGGAACCCGGCGGAATACGCTTGTGCAGGCTGAATCGGGCCGGCAGCTCGCGGCCTACATCCGACTCCAGGGCATGCAGGGCTTTGAGGACGAGGTCCTCCTCCGGGGGCTCCGGCACGCCCCCGCTGAGGCTGGATTCGGTGGCGGGCTCGACCATGATCAGATCGTGCAGGGATACAGCTTGAAAGCGGGTTGAGAGCTCATGCCTGCCGCCCAGGCGGCGGCCCCTGATGCGCAGGTCCAGGTTCAGCTTCGCGTGGGCAGGGAGCGCAAGGGCGCCGAGACTCAATCGCGCCCGGCCAGCGGCAGGAGTTCCTGCCGGAAGCGGCGGCCGTTCTCCTCGTAGTGCTCAGCGGCGTGTTGCGGCCAGTGCGCCGACGATCCAGAGAGCGGCTTCTTGACCTTGGCCGGTACACCTGCCGCCAGGTGGTCGGCGGGCACCGTCTCGCCCTCAGCGAGAAGGGAGCCAGCAGCGAGGAGTGCCCGAGCCCCCAGTCGAGTGCGCTGGAGCATGATCGCGCCTGTGCCCACCAGTGCGCCGTCCTCGATTACGCAGCCTTCCACGCAGGCGTTGTGACCCAGCGTCGCTCTCGCCCCGATCACTGTCGGCAGCCCCCTGGAGCAGTGGACCACTGCGTTGTCCTGGATGTTCGTGCCTTCGCCGATGGTGATGGTCGACTCGTCACCCCGGAGCACAGCGCCGAACCAGATGCTGGCGCCGGCGGCCACCTGAACATCGCCGATCAGAACTGCCGTCGGCGCGACGTAGGCTTCGGGATGCACCTCTGGTCGCTTCCCGCCCAATTCGAACTCAGGCATGGCCTATAATCCTATGCTCGTGCTGATGTCCACCACTCCTGTCCTGGTGCCCGCCTTCCATGGCTAACATCGCTTCCTCCAAGAAGGATGCTCGCCAGAGCGCCGTGCGCGCCATTCGCAACCGCGCCATCAAATCCTCGGTCAAGACGAAGGTCAGCAAGTTCCGCCGAGCCGCCGCCGACGGTGAGGCTCCCGAGGGACAGGACCTGGACAGCCTGGGCCTGACGGCACTGTCCGCTCTCGACCGCGCCGTGGCCAAAGGAGTTCTCCACCGCAACAATGCCGGCCGCCGCAAGGCCCGCTTGGTCAAGCGCCTCAACGCGCTGACCGCTGAAGCTCCGGCAGAGGCCGCCAGGCCGGCGCGGACCAGCTCGGCCCGGAAGGCAGCGAGCAAGCCGGCCCCGAGCAAGACCAGAACAGGAAAGTCCGCCCCCGCCGCCAAGCCGGGTGCCAAACCCGCAACCAAAGCGCCAGCCAAGAAGAAGTAGCGGCGGCGCGGCTGGGGCAGAGCAGCCGAATGAGCGCAAGGGTTTTTGCTTACAGCCTTGCCAGCGCGGTGCTCAGGCCCAACTCGGAATCGATCTGGCCTGACTTGACCTCCCACTCATAGTCGAGGAAGACGTGTAGCCCGTCTTCGAGCTGGGCCGCGCTGACCGACCGGGCGGCGTCGTAGGCCTTCTGCACGACGAAGGGATGGTCGCGCATTTCGGCCTGTACCTGACTCAGTGTCTCACCTCGGTCCTGGCGGGTCCGCACTTCTAGCACGAGTGCCAGGTGGCGGCTCAGCCGGTACGCGATGGTGGTCGCCGGCTCCCGCTGCAGCAGGTCGTCGAGCACCCGCCAGGCCACCGGGCTCGGCCGGGGCAGGAGCGTGTCAGTGAGCCGGAAGATCTCCTCCGGATGCCCGGGCACCACCAGCTCGTCGATGGCGGCTTGATCCAGCTCATAACCGCCGGCGCGATAGGCCGCCAGTTTGTGAAGTTCGGAATTGAGGACGGCCAGGTCAGGCCTTGCCCTTCGCGTTACTGTCGCGGCCGCCGCGGCGGGCAGATCCAGCTCGCGAGCGCGACGGGCCACCCATTCGCTGATCGCTCGCGCTTTGAGCGGCGGATATTCGCGCACCGCCCCTCCCGCGGCTACGACCGCCCGGGCCAGCTTGCTCGCCGCGGGCAGCCGACCGCTCACCGCCAGCAGGAGGCGCGTCGAATCGGGCACGGCACTCAGCCCAGAGGCGAGCCCGTCACCCCGGCGCGCGACGATGCCCCGCACGGCCACCACGCGATAGGGATCCAGGAACGGGGCCTGTAACACGCTGTCGCGCAGCCGATCGGCGTTGAGCCCGGCCGAATCGACCGCCTCGTAGCCGAAGTCGGAAACCAGCTCCCGCCGCCAGTCCGCCAGCGTTCGCCGCGCCTCCTCGTCGATGAGGAACTGCTCATCGCCGTGGAGCAGCAGGACGGAGACAGGGACGGCCATCTGGCTCGATCGTAGCGGCCCACAGGTAGACGCCGGCCTTCATAAGCTCACTGCGATGTCTCCCTCCTCGCTGGTTCTGTAGACGCCGGAGTGGGGCAGATCGCGGGCCAGTTGGCCACCGCCGTCCGACACGAGAAGGCGACTGGCGCGGGCGGCCATCAAGAGCTCGGGCGCGGGCGCGCTCCGACCGGCGTCAGGAAGCAGCAGTTCGGTGCAGCCGCCAAGTCGGGCCAGGCGCGCTGCCGCCGCCTGCTGGGAGTCCGTGTCCAGATCGGCCATGTCACAGAACGTGCTTCCGTGGCCGGCGCTGACCCTCAGGCCGAGCTGGACCGCGTCACCACCGACCTCGGGGCTCAAGATGTCAATCTGGAAGCCGGCCAGGTTCACCCGTTGGCCGGCCTGGACCTGCAGCACCTTAGCGCCACGAGCCAGCTGCGTCAACGCCACCCCGCGCCAGGCAGTGCCACCCTTGGCTCCGGCCGGCAACACCACCGTCGCCACGCTGCGGTCGAAGCCGGCCAACCCGCCGACATGGGCAGCGCCAGTTCCCGTGATGATCAGACCATCCAGCGCCCCGATCCAGGGCGGGAGCCGAGCTCCCAGCTGCGCGGCCAGGCGGGTGGGGCTGGAACCACCGTCGATCAGCACCCGGCCGCCCGAACCGCTGAGCAGTACTGCCTGGCCCTGACCCACCGCCAGCACGGTGGCCGAGGTGTCTGGTCGGGACCATTGGACCACCTCGCCGCCGGCAACCAGGAGCGGCAGCACGACGCCGGCGACCAGTGCGCCTCGGCGAGTGCGACCGCCGCTCCGCTGAGCCACCAGAGCCGCCCCGAGCGCCACGTAGTAGGCGACGCCGCCAAGCAGCGAGATGGCCGGAACAGGCACAGCCGCGGCCGGCACCCGAGCGAGGAGCCCGGCCACCTGATCCACGTAGGCCAGCAGCGCCGCCAAGGGCACGGCGGCCAGCTGACCGATGGGCGGGAAGGCAGAGAGGGGGGTGATCAGCAGGCCCGCCGCCACCAGCGCGGGGAGAAGTGGCAGGACAAGCGCGTTGGCGACTGGCGCCACCGGGCTCAGCAGGTGGAACCCGCTGGCCATGAACGGGGCCGTGCCGATCTGCGCCGCGGCGGTTACGGCGAAGGGCTCCCGCAGAACCCCAGGGAGCCAACGAAGCCTGGCCTCGAGGCCCGGTGTCAGCAGGATGATCGCGGCTGTACCTGCGAAGGACAGCTGGAACCCCACATCCCAGATGAGCTCCGGCTGCCAGCCGAGCATCGCGGCAGCCGCCGCTGCCAGCGAGGTCCAGACGTAGGTGGGGCGCCCGACCTGGGCGGCCACCAGGGCCAGAGCGCCCATTCCGGTCGCTCGGAGCGCTGCCGGCGTCGCGCCGCCGGCCAGGGCGTAGAGGGCGATGAGTACCAGCACAGGCACTACCGCCAGCCGGCCGAGCAGGGGAAACAGCGCGGCCCGAGCCAGTCGGGCAAAGATCGCCACCTTGAGCCCGCTCAGCACCAAGAGGTGCACCAGCCCTGTCGCGATCAGGTCCTGCTGCAGTTGGGCGGGGATGCCGGAACGAACGCCGAGGACCACCCCGACCAGGACCTGTGCGTGCGGCGCCGGCAGCAGCTCGGCGATCGCGGCTCGGTACCGCTCTCGCAGCCAGAGCGGTGCCGCCCTGATGCCGCCTGCGGCCTTCAGCACCCGCAGCTGCGCCGGCCGCAACTCGAACTGGATCCCCTTCAAGGCAAGCTCCGTCCGCCGGTCGAAGCCTGGCCTGTCGCGCGGCAGGGCCAACCTTCCACTGACCTCGACCTCGTCACCGGGAGCAGGCTCGACCTGCGACCGCACCTGAGCCAGCAGCCGGCTGTGGAGGCCAGTCAGCGCTCCGCTGCCGGTGGCGGCAAGTGGCTGTACCACCGCCTCGTAGCCCTGGGCTTGCGGCTTGGGATCGTCGGTCACGCTGCCTCGTACGGTCACCTGCTGCCCCGCCAGTCGGGCGACCTGAGTCGGATCGAGCGCCGCTGGCCCAGGCGCCAGTTCGACGCGCCCGATCCCGAGCAGCAGAAAGGCGAGGCCCAGCCCGTAGATCGCCGGCCGGACAGCGCTGCCGAGCGCTGCTGAAGCAGCGCCAAGGCAGAGCGCCAGCACTCCAAGCTCGAGGCGGAGCACACTGCTGACGCCCGCCAGCGCGATGCCGGCGCTCCAAGCCAGCAGGCAGACCAGACCGAGCGTCATAGGTGAAGGTGGGGCTTCGCCTGCTTGTACGCATCCTGGCTCATGCCCAACAGCGTCACCAGCTGCTTCAAATTGGTGAACGCGCCGTACTGATCGCGATAATTCACCACCGCCGCGGCAAGCTCCGGGCTGAAGCCGGGGACGGCTGTCAGCTCTTCAGCCGTGGCGTTATTGAGGTCGGCTTTCGTCACCGCACTGCTGGAGCTGGAGCCTGACCCGCCGGTTGAGCGGGAAGCGCTGCCCGTGCGGCCACTCGCGGTGGCGCCGCGAGCCGGAACCTTGACCTGCTGGCCGTCCTTCAACCGAGCGGCGAGGGGAGGCAGGCGCTCGGGATCGGCGTCGGCGGTCAGGCCGCCGGCTGCCGCGATCGCGGCGTACACGCGCTCGCCCTTGGCCACGCGATACAGTCCCGGCTTCTTCACAGCACCGCTCACCTGCACGAGCAACCCTGACGACTTGGGCACCGCCGCCGCCACATCCGCGGCGGCCGGCTGGCTCACCTGGGCGCCCGCGGAAGCCTGGCGACCGCTGAGGTAGAGCCCGGTCAAAAGTGCGGCGAGGGCCAGGACGGGCAGGATCAAAAGCAGGAGGTGGGGCCAACCCTGAACGAGGCGCGGGCGTCGGAACATGGCCTGAAGCTAGGTCCGGGACATAACGGGTGGGAACGTTGGTTGTGAAGCTCGCAGCCCGAGAGGCGCTGTAACCTGGCAAAAGTTCGAGTCCCTTTCATTGGGGGGTCGCCAAGTGGTAAGGCAGCGGACTTTGGATCCGCCACTCGAAGGTTCGAATCCTTCCCCCCCAGCTTCCTTGTCATTCTCGGTGCTGCCACGCCGCGCCGCTGACGGCCGAACCGAAACGCCGCGCCAAACTGACCAGCCTCGGCCACGAACCTCGAGGCTTTTGTGAAGTGTGGCTGCGTCCGGTTGGGTCGCCGGCGCGACTTCGGGCTCTGTCAGACTGGGCTTTGTAGTCGCTGACTCCTACTCGAACACCGTGGGTCGGTGGCGGGTACTACCCAAACCCTTAGGAGGAACCAGTCCCATGAGCGTGACCGACCTGTTGCTTCAGAACAATGAGAAGTACGTGTCCAGCTTCTCGAAGAGCGATCTCCCAGCACCGCCGGCAAAAAGGGTAGCGGTGGTCGCGTGCATGGACGCGCGGCTGGACGTTCACAAGATACTTGGCCTGGAGGAGGGCGACGCCCACGTGATCCGTAACGCGGGAGGCGTGGTGACGGAAGACGTGATCAGGTCGCTCGTCATCTCGCAGCGCCTGCTTGGCACCGAGGAGATAGTTCTGATCCACCACACAGGCTGCGGGATGCTGACCTTCAAGGACGACGAGGTTAAAGAGCAGATCGAGCGGGACACCGGAGTCAGGCCCGCCTTCGCGCTCGAAGCATTTTCGGGGCTGGAGGCCGACGTCCGTCAGAGCATCAACCGTGTCAAGGCGAGCCCTTTCGTCCCCCACAAGTCGAGCCTGCGAGGTTTTGTTTACGACGTGAAGACCGGCCGCCTGACTGAGGTAGAGGTTGCCGAGCCGGCTACGCGCTGATCTGGTGCTATGGATGGCCGACCCTGGCCGCGCTCGTCAGCGGCGTAGGGCGAAAAAGCTCTTCCCCTCGAGCCGACGGAGCCAGCTGAGCCGCTTCAGCTTCCTCAGCGCGCTGAGCGTCTTTAGCGCCGGTTCCATTCTGAGCATCGGCAGTGCGGGCTCGATCCTCAGCATCGGCAGCGCTGGATCCATTTTGAGCATCGGGAGCGCAGGGTCAATCCTGAGTATCGGCAGCGCTCGCTCGATCCTCGGGGTCGGAGCCCGCGGGCACTTTCCGCGTCGGCGTGGCTAAGCCGGCGGTTCGGCAGGCCGCGTCAGCTCCAGCACGGCCGCCAGGAAGCGAGCCTCAGGCATAGCCCCCACGAAGGCGCCTGCACCGTTGACCACTGTGCGCGGCACTGACTGCACGCCATGCCGCTGCGACAACTCGGGAAACTCGTTGGCTTCGACGGAGAGCGCGGTGACCAATGGGCTCGCCAGCGCCATCCGGTGGGCCAGGCTCACGGCCTGTGGACAGTGCGGTCAAGTGGGCGTCGCAAAGACCATTAGCTCGACTGGCTCGGTCAGCTCGCAGAGAGCGTCCACCGTCGCGTCGGCGAGACCATGTTCGCCGCGAGACACCCTCTCGATGGCGTCAACCACCGTGGCGAACTCGTAGCCCGCCGGCAGCCCCTGCCAGCCCAGCCGGCCGCCGCCCTCATTCGCCTCGCCGTTGGCCGCCGCGAGCGTCAGGCTGGGGACCGGCCGTTCGAGCTCCGTCCTCGCGCTGACGTCCACCACTTCGAGCTGGACCTGCTCGGGCGCCGCAGCTGCAAGGTCCTCCGCCAGCTCTCGGGCGTCGCCGCAGGTGGCGCAGCCGAGACCGCCAGGGAGGATCAGCCGGCCGCTGCCGGGGCGGGTGTAGAGCGTTAACTGAACTGGGTCGTGGAGCCGTTCAGTGAAGCGTCGTTTCAACTGCTCCTTCAGCTGCTCGTTCAGAATTGCCATCAGCGCTTCAGCGTTTCCTCGCGGAAATGCTCCCAAACCCTGCCGTTGCCGTTGCCGTGCCCGTTCCCGTCCAGCGAGGGCCGCAGGCCCCGTGGATCGGCCACCGAAACGGACGGCGCCGTCTCATAGCGGTGATGGCCGCGGCGCTTGATCCAGGAGTAGAGGATCGGCACGACCAGCAACGTTAGCGCTGTGGAGGAGATCAGGCCGCCCTCGACGACCACCGCCAAGGACTGGGAGATGAGCCCGCCGCCACCCTCGCTGGCGAAACCCGTGGCCACCGGCACGAGTGCCACGATCGTAGCCACGGCGGTCATCAGGATCGGTCGAATCCTGACCGAGCCGGCCAGCACAAGAGCCTCTGCCAGGCTCCTGCCGGCCCGGTTGCGCTCCACGAAGTCAATCAGAAGGATCGCGTTGGAGACGACTATGCCGAAGACCATGAGGACGCCCAGCAACGCTGGCAGACCCAGATTCTGGCGAGTGACATAAAGGGCGAGCAGGCCACCGATCAAGGCCAGCGGCATCGCGCCCAGGATCACGAATGGGGTCGCCACCGAACGGAAGAAGGTGACCAGGATGATGAACACGATCGCGATCGCCACGCCGATCGCTATGAACATCTGCTGGAAGCTGTCGTTGATGTCGTTCTGCGTGCCCCCGGTGCTGATGGAGACGCCCGCCGGCAGCTGCAGCGACTGAACGCTCTGGGTCGCCTTGGTCGAGGCGCCCTGCGTGTCCGCCGCCAGCACATCAGCGTTGACGGTGACCTGCTGGGTACCGTCAACGCGGGTCACTGTGGTGGGCGCATCGGTGCGGGTCACTGTGGCCACGTCCTTCAGCGTCGTGCCCGGGCCCAGAGGGAGGTCCGCCAGCTTGCCCGCCGCGACATAGCTGGGGTCGACCCGCAATGTAATAGGAGTGCCGCCGGTGCCGCCAGTGCCCAGCGTGCCCACGTCCTTGGGGTTCAACACGCCGGCGAGGGCGAAGGCCACGGTGCCGGGTGTGAGCCCCCGCTCGGCCGCCTTGTTCGGGTCAACCGACACGAGCGTCTCCGGCTGGCGGACAGCGAGATCCGACTTGACGTTGGCGAGATCCGAATTCTGGCTCAGCTTCGCCGCCACCTGATCGGAGGCGGCGCGCAGAGCGTTGGGATCGCGGCCGCTGAGGCTGACCGAGAAGGCGCTCGAAGGTGGCCCGAAGCTCTGCACGCCAATCGTGTTGTTGCCCTTCCCGTAGAGCTCGTCCAGTTTGGTTTGGAGGCGCTGCCTGACCTGATCGGCGCTCTTCTTGTTCTTGACTATCAGGTTGAACCGCGCGTCGTTCTCGCTGACCGAGCCTGTGTAGCCGCCAAAGTCAGAACTGGCGATGGTCACCTCGACGGTCTTTACGTCAGGGTCAGACTGGGCCGCGGCCTCGAACGCCTTGACCCGATCGCTGGTAGCCGAGCTGGTCGTGCCTGGGGGAAGCGAGATGTTGCCGGAAATGTAGGCGGAGCCGCCAAGGTCGAAAAAGTTCTTCGGCACTGCCAAATAGGTGAGCGCGAGCACGCCGGCCAGCGCCAGAGCGGCCACCCCAACGACCAGCGACTTCCGGTAGAAGCGGCGCAGCACCCAGGTCAGAACCGGGATGTAGGGCCGAGCCAGGCGGGAGACATGTTCCGGCGCCGCAGCCCGGGCATTGGCTGGCCTGCCGCCGGCTGGGACAGGCTCACGGCGCGCCTTGGCGGAGAGAATGAAGCTCACCAGCACCGGGATCAGCGTCAGCGCCACCAAGAGCGACGCCAACAGGGAGATGGTCACCGTCACCGAGAACGGCAGGAAGAAGCGGCTGATGATCCCGCCCACCACCCCGATGGGCAGGAACACCGCAACACTGGTCAGGGTGCTGGAGATTACGGCGGAGGAGACTTCCGTCGCCCCATGCAGGGCCGCATCTCTGGGACTTTCGCCCTGCTGCAGGTGGCGATAGCTGTTCTCCAGCACCACGATGGCGTCGTCGACGATCCGGCCGACCGCGATGGTGAGGCCGGCCAGCGTCAGAACGTTGAGCGAGAAGCCGCCGATGGAGGTGCCGAGCAGCGCCACCAGAACGCTGGTCGGCAGGGACACGGCCGTGACCAGAGTGGCCCGCAAGCTGCCGAGGAACAGGAAGATCACGAGAATCGCGAGACCGGCGCCGATCAGGCCCTCGTGGACCAGGTCGTTGAGGGAGGCCTTGATGTCGACGGCGGAGTCGGTGCTGAGCTGCAGGTCGTCGTGTGAATCGAGCTTCAGCTTGGCGACCCGCTGGCGGACGTCATCGGAGAGCGTCACCGCGTTGCCGTTGCTGGCCCGGATCACCTGGATCTGGAGCGAGGCGAGACCATTCGTGCGCGAGATGCCGTTGGCCTGCTGATTGTCCATCTCCACCTTGGCCACGTCTCCCAAGCGCACAGCCGGCGGAGGCGCCGCCGGCGCGGGGCTCGGGCTGGGTCGCGCAGCGGTGGGACGGCTCGGGCTCGGGCTGCTCGCCGGCGGCGCCGCGGCCTGGCCGGCGCCAGGCTGGCCGGCAGCGCCTTGGCCGCCGGCCGTCTGCGCAGCGCTGGCGACGACCACCAGGTTCTTCAGATCATCGATGGTCCGCAGCGAGCTTGAGGCCTGGACGGGCAGGGTCTTGTCAGCATCGAGAGTGGTGCCCGCAGGAAGATCGACGTTGGCGCCGCTCAGCGCCTGCTGGACCTGCTGCAGGGAGAGGCCTTTGTCGGCCAGCTTGGCGCCGTCGAGTGTGATCAAGACGCGCTCCGTGGCCCCACCGGAGACCTTCACCTGAGCTGAGCCGGTGGCGCCGGTCAGGGCGGGGGCAATGACGTCGTTCGCCTCTCGGGTTGCCCTGACCAGGTCACCATCCTTGGCCGCGAGGGTGTAGGTCATGCTCGGGATCGCGTTGAAGCTGAATGTCTGGACCAGGGGCTTGCCGACTCCGCTGGGCAGCTGCACCTGGTTCAGGCGCTGATTCGTGTTGTCCTGGTCCTCCTTCAGGCTGGAGTCGAGGTCGAAGGTCAGGATCACTGTGCTGAAGCCCTGCGACGCGACGGTCTGCACGTGCTTCAGGCGAGGCAGGCCGGTCAGGCCGTCAGAAAGAGGCCTGGAGACGTCACGGTCCACCTGCTCCGGTCCTGCGCCTGGGTCCTGGACCAGGATGAAGACGGAGGGAAACTCAACCGAGGGCAGCAGCTCCTGGTTCAGTTTGAACGTGCTGAACACCCCCGCGCCCATCAGCACCAGGCTGAAGAGCACAACCACCGGACGGTTGTTCAAACACCAACTGACGATCGAATGCATTCAGTTCTCCAAGACGTTCTGGCCGGGCGGGCCAAGCTCTCGCTACCGGGCAGGCTCCCCACCTATTCCGGCACCACCAGCCTCTTCGAGTATGACGAACGGGGCCTCGTCAGGCGCGGTTGAGCGGCGCTGCCTGCTCCGACGGTGATCCGACTGGTGGCGGCGATGGCTGCGGCGCAACTGAGGAAAGGGCTCGCGGCGCACGTCCAGCGCCCAAACGGCTTCGAAGCCCAGGAGTTCTGCCCGGGCCACGAGGCGGCCCGTCGCGGCGGGGGATGGCTGCACCTGGCAGGGCAATGCCGATCGGCTTCACCTCAGCTCAGCTGCCCTCGGGCGGTTGGCATCAACCCTGCGGTCGGTTCGCCACTCCCGGGCGCCGCGGTGCAAGTGCCTGCATCCTCCCAGCGGAACTCCCCCGCGCGCGCGTCACTACACAGACCCCTCCAACCAAACCCCCCACCCATTTGGGGGCTTCAGAGTGCGACGGTTGAAGCGTATTCGGACCGACCGGACGCCGGTCAAGCCTGGTTGTTAAGGCGCTGAGGGAAACCAGTTGGCGGTTGAGCCGGCGCTGGAGCAGACCCGTCAGGGCACGAGATTGATCAGCCGGCCGGGCACGTAGACCACCCGCTGAGGCGGGCGGTCGGCCAGCGCTCGGACGACTGCCGGGCTGGCCAGTGCCTGCTTCAGCGCCGCAGACTCGGACAACTCGGGTGGGACCCGGAGGACGTCGCGCCGTTTGCCACCCACCTGGACCACCAGGTCAACCTGCGACTCACTGGCCGCCACCGGATCAAAGACCGGCCAGCTCGCGTCTGCGCAGAGACCCTCGCCGATCTCGCTCCACACCTCCTCGGTGATGTGCGGGGCCATGGGATGAAGGAGCAGGGTCAGGCTCCGCACCGATTCTTCCCACGCCATCCCCCGCTCCCCACCGGCGGCCAGGTGCTCGTGCATGGCGTTGCTCAGCTCCATCAGCGCCGCGACGGCTGTGTTGAAGTGGAACCCTTGGTAGTCATCAGTCACCTTGCGGATCGTTTGGTGGACCTTGCGACGGAGGGCTGTCGCGTCCGCTCCGGCACTGGTGACCACGATGGTTTCCGGCGCCAGCGCCAGCCGCCAATAGCGGTGCAGGAACCGCGTGCAGCCTGTGATGCCCTGGTCAGACCATTCCACGTCGTCCTCGGGCGGTCCGATGAACATTTCGTAGACCCGGCCCGCGTCGGCGCCCTGGGCTTGGACAAGCTCCTCGGGCGATACTCCGTTGCCCTTGGACTTCGCCATCACGGCGCCGAACCGAGTCACCATGCCCTGCGTGAACAGCCGCTTGAATGGCTCAGGCTCGGCCAGGAGGCGCGCATCCTGGAGGACTTTCTGGAAGAAGCGGGAGTACAGCAGGTGCAGGATCGCATGCTCTACGCCGCCCGTGTACTGGTCGACAGGCATCCAGTGATTTGCCAGCTCTGGATCGAACGGCCGCTCCCCATTCTGCGCGTCAGTGAAGCGGAGGAAATACCAGGAGGAGTCCATGAACGTGTCCATCGTGTCGGTCTCCCGGCGAGCGTCGCCGCCACAGACGGGACACTTCGTCTCATACCACTCAGGCTGCTCCGAAAGCCGCGCGTACCGGTCGGGGAGGGTGACGGGCAGCTGATCCAGCGGCACGGGTACGAGTCCGCAGGCCGGGCAGTGGACGATCGGGATGGGCGCCCCCCAGTAGCGCTGCCGTGAGATGAGCCAGTCGCGCAGACGGTACCGCTTGGCTCGGTGTCCCGTTCCCTGTGACTCAAGCTCAGCCGCTATGCGTTCGAACGCTTCGGCGCAGGAGAGCCCGGTCAGCCCGCCACTGTTGACCAAGACCCCCTCCTTGCTTACGAACGCGCGGTCCTCAGCGATCCGTTCCCCACCGCTGGGTGCGATCACCTGCCGAATAGGCAGACCGAAACGACGGGCGAACTCGAAGTCACGCTCATCGTGCGCCGGCACCGCCATGATGGCGCCGGTGCCGTAGCTGCCCAGGACGTAATCGGCTACCCAGATCGGGATCCTCTCCCCGGTCATCGGGTTGATGGCGTGAGCGCCGGTGGCAACCCCTGTCTTGCCGCCCTCGGTTGAGAGCCGCTGGATATCGGTCTGGTGCAGGGCAGTCTCGACGTAAGCCTGAACCTCGGCCCGCTGACGTTCGGTGGTCAAACTTGGCAGCAGCGGATGCTCGGGAGCCAGCACCATGAAGGTCGCGCCGTGGATCGTGTCCGGCCGGGTCGTGTAGACGCGGACGGCCTCGGAGCAGCTCTCCAGCGGGAAGTCCACCTCGACGCCATGGCTGCGCCCAATCCAGTTGCGCTGCATCGTCAGCACCCGCTCCGGCCACTCTGGCAGCAGGTCCAGGTCGTCGAGCAGCCGATCTGCGTAGTCGGTGATGCGGAAGAACCACTGCTCCAGGTAGCGCTTTTCGACCAGCACGTCCTCGTGCCGCCAGCAGTGGCCATTGATCACCTGCTCATTGGCCAGAACCGTCTCGTCAACTGGACACCAGTTGACGGGGGCCAGCGCGCGATAGGCGAGTCCGCGCTCGAAGAAGAGCAGGAATAGCCACTGCGTCCAGCGGTAGTAGTCGGGAGCGCAGGCAGTTACCTCTCGGTCCCAGTCATAGAGGATGCCTATCATCTCCAGCTGGCGGCGAAAGCTCTGGATATTGGCCAGAGTCCACTCGCGCGGATGCAGGTTGCCGCGCTTTTTCGCGGCGTTCTCAGCGGGCAAGCCAAAGGCATCCCAGCCGAAAGGGTTCAGGACTTCGAAGCCGCACATCCGCTTGAAGCGCGCGATGAGGTCTCCGATGACGTAGTTGCGCATGTGGCCGACTGTCGGGTCCCCGGACGGATACGGAAACATCACAAGGTTGTAGAACTTGGGCCGCTCCGAGGCGTCAGCCGCTTTCATGATCCCGCGCTCGACCCAGGTCCGCTGCCACTTGGGCTCGATTTCCTGCGGCACGTAAGTGCGCCGCCGCGTAACCGCCATGGCCACTCATGTTAGCTTCGGCCTAATGGATCATCTGCACGCCCCTTGGCGCATGGAGTACATAAGCGCTGAAGCGCAGCCAGGTTGCCTGTTCTGCCGCGTTCGCGAGGCTCGTCCCGAAGAAGACCGCGCCAACCTCCTCGTCTGGCGGGAACCAGAGGCGATCGCGCTGCTCAACCGATTTCCCTACAACCCGGGTCACCTCATGGTGGCACCGCGCCGGCACACGGGCGATCTAGCCACGCTGGACGGCGCGGAGCTGCTGGCGGTGATGGCACTGGTGCAGCGCTGTCTCCGCGTCTTGGCCGGCTCGGTCCATCCAGATGGCTTCAACCTCGGCGTCAATCTAGGCAAGGTCGCGGGCGCCGGAATCGCCGACCACTTGCACTTCCATGCAGTGCCGCGCTGGGACGGCGACACGAACTTCATGCCAGTGCTGGCTGATGTGAAAGTCGTCAACGAGCACCTGGAACGAACCTGGGAGAAGCTGGCCGCCGGCTTTCGCTCCGGCTGAGCGAGCGCCCGCCCATCGGTGGCCCTCTCCCGCCGGTGCGAGCTCTCGCCCATCGCCGGATCGGCTCCTGTATCATGGCCCGCGGCCCATCGGGGTGGGCGAATAGGTGTTTGTCAGTTACGCACGCAATGGAGTTGGCTTGGGTTCGGTAATCAAGAAGCGGCGCAAGAAGATGCGCAAGCACAAGCACAAGAAGATGCTTAAGAAGACACGTTGGCAGCGCCGGTAGCGTTCGCCGCCCCTTCTCGCTAAGCCGCACAGCAGACGCCAGCAACCATCAGCCGAAGCTGACCGCCTTCTGCCAGTCCTGCTCGAAGCGGCTGGCGAAGGCGGAGCAAGCTGCTTCATCAGCGACGAGCAGGTCCAGCTCGTGGTTCACTGATAGACCGCCTTGGCTCCAATTCGCGGAGCCAACCAGGAGCGCGCGCCCATCGAATAGAGCTGCCTTCGCGTGCAGCAGCCTCACCCCCGGCGGCAGGCGAAACCAGGCCAACGAAACTCCGGCTGACCGAAGGACGCGGTAGGCGGCCAGGTTCACCTCCTGGCTTGGATCCAGCAAGAGGCGGACCTGGACGCCGCGCCGATGCGCCAGCCCGAAGGCCGCGACCACTTCAGGGTCGGTCAGTGTGAAGATCTCGCCAACGATCGAGTGGCCGGCCGAGCCGATTGCGTGGAGCAGGGCCTGCCGCACCTCTTCGCCGGGCGCCGTCTGCAGTACGGGACCAGAACTGCGCGTATTGACCGGCGCCGGGACGCCCCCGGCAATTGACCAGTCCTGCTCAAAGATCTGGTGCAACCGCTCTAGTACCGGCAACGTACGGGTTTCCAGACCGTAGTCATGGTTCTCAGCGCTGGTGTCACCCCAGTTCATGCCAGTCACGAGTGCTGCGGCAGGCGCCAGGACGAGCTTCACGTGATCGATCTGAAAAGCTCGATCGTCCACGGGATACGCGCGCACGGCCAGGCCGCGCGCCGCAAGCCAGTCAGCCACTCGAGCGCTGGCGGGAACCGTTCTATCCACGATGAGCCGGACCTGAGCGCCCCGTGCCCGGGCTGCGAGCAACGCCTCGGCCAGGTCCTGCCTGCCGAATTCGTACATTTCGACTGATAGCTGCTGCCCGGCCCCCGGTGCCATCAGCAGTTGCTGCACTGCTGTGAAGATGGCTGCGTCCTGCCAGAGCTGGAAGGTTCCGCCGGCCGGGCCGGGCGGAGCCGCCTGCGCGGAGCAGCCGCCGACCAGCCCGAGCGCCGCCGAGAGCGCAAGGGCGATCTGAGTGCTCCGCCTGAACCGGTTGAACCGGCTGAACCGGCTGATGGTTGACACTCGGTCAAGGCTGACTCCCCAGGCACACGGCGCCAACCGTGCCTGTGAAGACGCCGTTCAGCCGCGCGCTGCTACGACACTCCCGAGCACAGCGCCAAGTTGAGTTGCTGCGCTGGCGTCCCTCAGCCCGACTTCGACATAGCCCAAGCTGCCGAGGTAGAGGAAGGGAACGCCGGGCGCAGCGTCGGCGAAAGTCCGGTGGACCTGCCGCACCCGGTGACCTGCCACTTCGAGTTCGGTCGGCAGGGCGCGCAGGCTTGTGACGATATTCCCGAAGCGGTCAACCCAAAGCACGTGGGGCTCGTCCATCTGAAGGCGGACCAGCTGTCCGCAGAAAGCGCCCAGGCGGTCCAAGGGCGTGCCGGACGCCAGGGCCGCCGCGGCAGGCGCGAACACGTCACGCCCGTGAAAGGTGGGAGCGGCGCCAACCGGCACTGTCAGCTCCACTCCGTGCACAGGGCGATCCGCATGCCGCAAAACGAACTCCAGGAGCCCGTTGTCCGGGCCGACGTAGCGGCGGCCGTCGCCGCAATCGAGCGCCAGAGCGCGCCGGTGCCCACCCACTCCCGGGTCGACCACCGCCAGGTGAACTGAAGGCAGCCCGGCGAAATCACGGGTCGCAGCCCAGAGCACGAAGGCCGCCGCCCGGATGTTGAACGCCGCCAGGTCATGATCGATGTCGATGAGCGGCGCCTGGACGCCGGCGCGAACGAGAAGTGCCTTCATGGCCGCGACGTAGGGTGACCCCCACCCGAAGTCGCTGGTCAACGTCACCACCTGAACGGGTTCTGCTACCAGTACCGCTGCTCCCGCCAGGGGTCTGCTTCGTCGTGGTAACCGCGCTGCTCCCAGAAGCCGAGCCGGTTCTGCGTCATGAACTCCAGTCCCCGCAGCCACTTGGCCGACTTCCAGAAGTACTTCTTGGGCACGAACAGCCGCAGAGGAAACCCGTGCTCCACCGTCAGATCCGCACCGTTCCAGCCATGGCAGAGCAGAACGTCCTCGTCGTCCAGAACCGGCAGTGGCATGCCTGTCGAGTACCCGTACTCGCAATGCGCCATGACGTGGCCGGCGTTCTTGTTGGGTTTGACGCGGGTCAGGATCTCCTGGATTGGTACGCCAGTCCACCGATCGCCCAGCCGGCTCCACCCTGTCACGCAGTGGATGTCAGCGGTCACTTCCTTGACCGGCATTGAGCGCAGCGTCTCGTAGTTCAGCTCCAGCTCACTGCCGACGGCGCCGAACACCTTGAAAGTCCACCGCTCCAAGTCGGGCTCGGGCACAGGACCAAAGTGCAGCAGCGGCCATTTGTCGGGCGTCGTGAGCACCTGGCCGGGCGGAATACGAGCCGGATCAACACCGTCGGGCAAGGGCCGGCCGCGCGCTTTCGGGCTCATCGGCCGTCGAGTATAGAGATGGCCGCCCGGAGCGGCTGCCGCAGTGGCCGCCGGTATACTCCCTGGCGTCAACCGGGGCGATAGCTCAGTTGGGAGAGCGCCTCCCTCGCACGGAGGAGGTCAGGGGTTCGACTCCCCTTCGCTCCACAAGCGCCGACTTTTCGGTCCCCCCAAATCTTAATCGCGGTCTGCCCGTCCCGCGTCTATGATCGAAGTGTTCCTATCACATTTAGGGAGGGTGCCATGTCAAAGAAGGCCGCGGAACACCACGGGCAGGCTGCCGATCACCATGAGAAGGCAGCTCAGCACCACCGGCAAGCCAAGACGCACCACGAGGCCGGTGACCATCAGGCGGCTGCGCATGACGCCCACACCGCCCGCGGACATCACGAGCATGCCGCCCACCACGCCTCCGAGGCGGCCAAGGCTCATGCGGAGGAACACGGCCACAAGTAGGGCGTTTCGAACACATCAGCGAACTGCGGCGGTCAGTGGTGAACCGGGTGAATCACTGACCGCTGGTGAAGCAAGCCGAACGCGGTTACCGATAACCCCGAAGCTCGGCTACCAGCCGAGAGCGTAGATCACGTGCTCGCAGTCAAGATCGGTCCGGCGCTCAAGACCTGACTTCTCGGCGACACGGCGGGCCGCCACATTGGCGGGGCGCGTCCGGACCACGAGGGGCAAGTCCGGAAGCCACCGCTGCCAGAGCTTGATCGCCGCCCGGAGGACTTCACAGGCGTAGCCATTCCCCCAGACGCTCGGGGAGAACCGATAGTAGACATTCAGGATCTCCCGCTCTCGCCAGGTCATCCGTCCAATCCCGCCAAAGCCGATCACCGCGGGCTCGAGCTCGGCGGAAACCGCCCAATGGCCGAAACCATAGCGGTCCCAGAGTTCTATGTCTCGAGCCACGATCTGCCGTGAGCCCCAAGCGAGCGCACCGGCCCATTCGGGTTGTATTGGTTAGTCGCTGGATCGCCGTGGATTACGAAATGCGCCTCCACATCGTCCATTACGGGCCGGCGCAGGAGCAGCCGCTCGGTTTGGACTCGAGCGAACGGCGCAGTCATGGCGTCTCGCCCAACCATACTCGGGACTTTAGGGCGCTGGCATGCGGCCTGCCAAACCTCTAGGCTGAGCTCAGATGAAGCAAGTCCTCAACTCAATCCCGCCCCAGTTCCGTCCGGCCCTGAATCTGATCGCGAACGGGCTTCGCACTCGTGAGTCGGACATCCGCGCAAACGTCGCCCGCGTCACGGCGGAGAACCCCGGGAAATCACCTGAAGAGCTGGCCCGGATCCTGATCGGCCAAACGCGGCGCCGCGTGTCCGCCACGGGAGCCGTGAGTGGCGCGACGGCAATCCTGCCCGGGCTGGGCACCATAGTGGCGCTGGGGACGGTGACGGGCCAGGGCCTGTGGGCGCTGGAGCAGGAGGCAGAGCTGGTCATGGCCATCGCCATGCTGTTCGGCCACGAACTGGCCGACTCGGATGACCGCCTGGTCGAGGCCCTCGTGATCGTCGGCGTCGCCGGCGGCGCCGTCAAGCTGCGAGACAACGTGCTCGTCGCCGGCGGCCGGGGTCTCAGCGTGGCTGCTTTCCGCCGCTTCCCGGCGAGCTTCGCGACCCGAACGGGCGGCCATGTACTGGGCCGCATCATCGCCCGCGTGGCTGGGACGCGCGCAGTCGCCTCCGTCGCCAGGGTCGCGCCCCTCGCCATCGGGTTGGTGGTCGGAGCAGGTTTTGACTGGGTGACTGTGACAGCCCTCGGCCGAGCAGCCATTCGCTACTACGGACCGAACGGGCCGGCCGCCCAGGCCGCCCTCGAGCCGCCTTACGTGCAGACCCCGCCCCGGATCAACCGCTAGCCAACCCCGGACCGTTGGCCTAGTGATGCAGCCCAGCCAGACGACTGACCACGCCGAGCCACCGCCCCTCCTCGACGTGCATGCCGCCCAGGCAATCGTCGACGGGTCCGCCTTCGGTCCCTGGTGGGGATTCCGGGTCGAGGCGGTCGCCTACGGGCGCGCCCGCCTGCGACTGCCCTTCCAGTCGCACTTTCTGAGGCCCGGTGACGTCCTGCAGGGTGGCTGCTGTATGACGCTGGCGGATGTCGGGTTCTGGATCGCGCTGCTCGCTATCGGCGGTAAGGACGACCCCGCGGTGACCTTGGAGATGAAAACGAACTTCCTGGGGACTGCAAACGGTGACCTGGTGTGCGATGCCCGAGTGATCAGAGCTGGGCGCCAAATGGTCTTCGGCGACGCCGAGACACGCGGCGAGGCAGGCCAGCTCGTCGCCCATCACACAGTCACGTATCTGCGTCCCTTCGCTGCTCGCGCCGAGACTGACGATTAAGGCGCAGGCCGTTTGGGTTCAGCGCCGCGCGAAGCTAGTCGAGGGTGAACATGCCCTCGCCCTCAGCCGTCGGCCTCACTCTTTCGTGTTCGTGCCGACAGTTGCCCCGGCTCGGGACCTTTCGGACTCCCCTCCTGCCTCCGACTTCGCACCGTCTGGATCCCCTCCTTCGCCCACCCGCCGCTGGCGCTCGGCCGCCTCCGAGCCGCGCGTCTCAGTGTCGTTGGCCGCCGCATCCTCCGCGAGACCACCCTCCTGCGGTGCACCCCCGACCATGCGGTTCAGCACGGCCCCGAGCAGGATGAACTCGCTCACAAAGAACAGCCACGTCGCCAGCAGGAAGAACAGCGAGAAGGCGGCGCCATAGGTGCTGAAGCCGTGCATGAGCTTGGAGTAGATGGGGAAGACCAGAGTGATTATCTCGATCAGCACACCCGCCAAGATGGCGCCCTTCAGGACTTCTTTCAGCTCGAAGCTGCGGTTCGGCACGACCCGGTAGATGATCGTCATGAAGACGATCATCACGACGGCGCCGACAATCGGGGCCAGGATGGTGGAGAGTGGCGTCAGGCCGGCGGCACCGTTGAGGACCACGCTCACCGCAAGGGCCACCACGAAGATGCCCATCATGGCCATCGTCATCAGCAGCTGGCGCAGGAACTTGCGCTGCTCCACGCCGTACATCTCACCCAGGGCGAACTCCAGATTGGCGAAAAGGCGGCTGCCGCTCCAGATCAGCCCCGCTATGGAGATGAGACCCAGCAAGCCCGAATGCTTGCTGGCACCCTTCAGAGTGCTGGTCAAGGCATCCTTCGCATCGCCGGGGAAGACGCTGATAACCACCGACTGCACCCGCTCAAGTAGATGCGGATCCCGCACCACCAGCCCGATGATGGCCAGCAATCCCAGGATCAGTGGAAACATGGACATGAACGCGTTGAAGGCGAGGCCGGCGGCGTAGTTGCCGGCCTTCGCCTCCCCGAAAGCCTTCAGGAGACGCCCTGGAAACGATTTCTGAGCGCGCTCGAGAAGACCCTTCATAAGCCGATTACGTGACTATCCCTGGCTCTGAGACTGGATGCTCGACTGCGCGCCCTGTTTCGCCTCGGACGCGTTTTCCTTGGCCGTATCTGCCAGCTCGCTCGCGTGCTGACCGCCGCTTTCGCGGGCGGTCTGGGCGGCACTCTGAGCGACGTCCTTGGCCACCTGCTGGCCGCGATTCAACGCCTCTTGCCCCGTCTCCATTGCCTTCTGCTTTATGGTGTCGGACGCCTGCCCCAGTCGCTCATCCTCGATGCGCGTCGCGGGCACTGCCAGGCCGACAAGGAAGCCGACGGCCACAGCCCCCAGGGCCAGTCCCAGCGGGTTGTCCTTGGCGACGCCGGCCGCCCGGGTCGCGTGGCCCTTCAGCTCGTCGCCGCTGGGTGCCTGGTCGCTGATGTCTGACGCCTTTCCGGTCACTCCCGAGACGAGATTGCTGACCTTGCCGGTGATGGCGTCACGCTTCTCGGAGATCGAGTCGCCGACGCGTGACTTCACGTCAGTCTTGTAGGTGATCGCGTCCACACGATCGCCCATCCGCTCCCGGGTCGCCGCTATCTCTCGCTGGATTTGCTCTGGGTCTTGACCCATTCCACATCCTCCTTAATGCTTTGCTGGGTGATTTCCGGGGTGGGCGGACCTGCCTTGGCAAGCTGCCTGCGACCGGTGAAGTACAGAACCGCCGCAACCACTGCGTAGATGAGAGTCACTATCAAGGCGGCCAGCCAGACAGGCATTGCCAGAGCCAAGGCGGCGATGATGCAGGCCGTCAGGGCACCCAGCGCGTAGAGGCCGGCGACGCCGGCCCCGCCCAGCTGACCGATGCCGAGCCCAGCCTGCTTGCCCTTCTGTGTCATCTCGGCTTTGGCCAGATCCAGCTCTTGGCGGACGAGCGTGCTCGTCTCCTCCGCCAGCTGCTTCACCAGCTCGCCGAGGGGAAGCTGGCGCAGATCCCCCTGAGGCGGAATCTGAGCGGTCCCGGGCCCCTGCGGAGGCGGAACTTGTTGAGCCATTCGAGCCTATCCCTGCCGCCGGTTGGGGTCGCCGCCCTCGCCCGTCCAGCCGCCCGTGCCGGCAGTGCCGGTCTCAGCCTGGTCACCGAATGCGCCCGCCGTTCCCGGCTCGGCGTGGGTGCCCCACTGACCGCTGCCAGTCCCCGGTTCGCCGCTCCAACCCCCGCCGGCGGTGCCGGCGGTGGTGGTGTCGACCGGCTCCGCGTACGTCGATGCGGTCCCACCCGTGTAGCTCTCGGTGCCGGTATAGGGCTGCCGACTGCCCGAAGAACCGCCGAAGAAGCCTGAGGTACCACCGCTGTAGCTGCGCTGGCTGGAGGCCTTCAGCATCCGCGCTGCCACGACCCCAAGAGCGACGCCACCCGCCATGACGATCAGGGGCTGCCGCCGGGCGAAGTCCTCGACGTCGCTGAGTATTGAGTTGCCGTCCGTGTTGCGGAGGTAGCTGCCGAGCTTCTCCACCTGCTCCGCGGCTCGCTCGGCGAGCTGGGCCGGCATGTCGCTGCCCTGGCTGCGGAGGTGATCGCCAGCCTTTCGCATCGCCTCGCTGACCGAGCCAACCTGCTCGCCCACAGTCGTCGAGTGCGTGTCGACCTGCTGACTGACCTGATCCTTGGCCGTGCCCGCGGCCTGCTGCGCCACGTCCTTGGCCTGATCGACCTTCTCCTGGACTACCTGCTTGGCTTGCTCTGTGGCGCCGGAGGAGCCGCTTTCGCCGAAACCTGACGCCCCGCTCTCGTAAGTCGAGCCGGTTCCCTTCCCGGCGACCGGGTCATGGCCGGTCGAACTGCTGTAATCGGTCAAGTTGAAACCCCTCCTTGATGCAAGGTCTGAATCGCTACCAACGGATGGCTGAGAGCCATAGGACCGCTTGCCCGTGCCCCGCCCACTTGCCTCATTCTACTCGTTTAGCCCTCGGCGAGTCAATGATTTGTGATAGTGCAAGACTAAGGAACTGCTCTGGAGACGCGCTCCTCTACTGGGTCCGCGTCACTTCCTCCAATTCGAACTCTCCCTCCCGTTCGATCACCAGCTCTTCCCGGCGGACGTCGCCCTGGACGACGCGCACCTCGGGCAACCGACGCTTGCGCACGACCACTTCGTCCACCACGACCGGCTGCTTGGAAACCACCACCTGCTCCGCCAGCAGCGGGACCCGAATGACCTCTTCTTCCTCGCTCGGCAGCCCGACGTTTCCCTCCCAGCTGGCCCGGGGCCGGACCGGCTGCGCGTGGTCGTACCCGTCGTCGACGTAGACGATCTGCTCCGGCAGGGGCTCAGTAAGCGGCACATGTTCGATGAAAACCTCTTCCCGCCTCACTTCAACCTGGATCGTGCGCTGCTCGGCGACGACGCGCTTGCCGACCCGCACCTCACCCACCTTGACCACCGCCGGTTGCGCGACCAGCTGCTCCTCCAACACATCAATGAACTCGCCGCCATCCTCGGCAGCCGCGTTGTCGCTGTGAGCTTCCTGGCCCAGATCCCGACCGCCGTGACGGTGAAGGATCCCCGCCGCCTCCAGCCGCCTGGCGCCGGTCACCGCCACCACGGGCCCCTCGGCCTGCGAGCGGCCACCCAGGAGGCCGCCCAACACCCCCTTGCTGTCAGCAAAGCCGGCCTGTTCCGGTCCGAAGCCCGCCAACCGCAGCTCATGAAGAGCCCGTTCAGCTTGTTTACGGTTGTCGAAAACCGCCTCTACCTCAGCCATCAGCGGCGGCCTCCCGGCTTCCGGCCCGGCCGTTGCTGGACCACCTGCCCGCCCTCATCCAGCGAATGCCGCTCGACGTCGAGCTCCTCGCGCCGGGCGTCAACTGTGACGGTGCGCTGTTCTGAGTGCCGGCGCTTGCCGACGCGGACCCGCTCGCGGACGTACGTGCGCAGTTCGGCGGCGGGCTCCTCCCGCTCCACGTTGACCACCAGAGGAGGCGTGCTGCCGATGGCGGCCGTAGCCGGACGCGGCTCGTTCACAGTTCGGCGTTCGATGACCACTGACTCGTTAAAGACTGTGACGTCGAGCTGCCGGGGCTCGGTTACTACCCGGGTCCCGACCCTCACCCGGCCCGCTTCGATGCGCCGAGTGGTGACCTCAGGCCGCTCTTCCAGCAGGTCCAACACCTCTGCCCCTTCGGCTGAGGTGCCTCCCCGCGGCGGAACCGGCTGGGCGCCCCTTGCTCTGATCGGTCTCTGCTCTGCCATGAGAACCCCCGATTTGAAATCAGCCTGCCGCAATGATGCGAAAGAGTATATCGTCAGTATCAGGCTTCGAGCTGGGGGCCACCGTCCACTCACATCATGCGAAGTCATGAATTAGGAGGTATTCAGTGAACATGGAGAACACAGTCGGCGACTGGGAGGGCAAGACGCTCTTCGACCAGGACGGCGGCAAGATCGGAACTATTGAGAACGTCTACACCGATACCGAGACCAACAAGCCGGAGTGGGCCCTGGTGCACACAGGCCTCTTCGGTATGAAGAAGAATTTCGTACCCCTGGCCGGTGCCACCTCCAATGAGAGCGGTTTCCGAGTGCCCTTCACTAAGGATGTCATCTCCTCCGCACCCAATGTGGGCAGCGACGAGGAGCTCTCGGAGCAGGAGGAGGCACGGCTCTTCGAGCACTACGGAATTCCCTACGGCGGGGAAACGGTGACCGCCCAGGGCAGCGGCGGCACCGGTGCGGATGACACCGCTCGCTATGACACGGAGCGTCGGGACGTCGGCACGGGCGACCAGGGCACCGTGCGCCGCCACGAAGAGGAGCTGACGGTGGACAAAGTCCGGCGGCCGTCTGAGCTGGTGCGTCTAAACAAGAGGGTGGAGACCGGGCCCGTCTCGACCAACGTCGGCTTGGAGCACGAGGAGGTCCGCATCGAGCGGCAGCCCCTGGACGAGCGCGCCCCCGCGGGCCAGCACGAGTTCGGCGAGCAGCAGCATGAGGTAGTCCTGCATCACGAGGAGCCCGTCGTCGAAAAGCAGGTGGTCGCCAAGGAGCAGGTGAGCGTCGAGAAGGACGTTCGCCGCGAGGACCGAGAGGTGACCGGCGACGTCCGCAAGGAGCGGATCGACGTCGAGCGCGAGGGCGGCGTCGAGGGTCGGACGGCCGGCGAGACGGATCTCGGTGGTCGCGGCACTATCGACGACGAGCAGCGCCGTCTCTGAGTAAACAGCTGGGAGCTGACCGCCGGGCGGCCAGCGAGGAGCGCCGGGGTGCTGCACCCCGGCGCTTTTCTATGGAATCAGCCAGGGGCGGCTAACCTGGCGCCATGTCGGAGACGGAATACCTGATCAGCTTTGCGTCCCCCACGCCCGAGGAGTATCTCGCCCTCCGAGAGGCGGCGGGCCTGGCGGCGAAGACACCGGAGGCGACCGAGCTGGGTCTCAGGGGCTCCTGGTTCGGGGTGACCGCCCGGAAGGGTGGAGAGGCTGTCGGCATGGGCAGGCTCGTGGGCGACGGCGGTCTCTACTTCCTCCTCTGCGACCTGGCGGTGCATCCTGACCACCGGGGACAGGGTCTCGGCAAGCGCATTCTGGCAGCGCTGATCGAGCACCTCGAGCAGAACGCCCTGCGTTCCGCGCTCGCCGTCGCCGTGACCACCGAAAACTGGGCTGACCTCTATCGGGAGTTCGGCTTCGAGCGGAACGGCGAAGGCTCGCTGGCGCTGGGCAGGACCTTCTGAACACCTGACCGACCAGCCTCTCGACGGTCATCCCGCTGAATCGGCCGGACGGTCCCGGGCGGCGTGCGGCCGCGTGACTGTGCCACCATGCGCTTCATGCGGGTGCTGATCGCCGGCGGCAGCGGTGTGCTGGGACGAAGCCTTGTCGTCCAGCTGCGCTGGGCGGGTCACGAGGTGACCTGCCTCGGCCGCTCACCAGTGCGGCTGCTGGCAGCGCGCGACCTCGGTGCCGAGGTGGTCGCCTGCGACGCGCTGGACCAGCTGGAGCTGACGCAAGCAGTTCAGAAGGCCCGACCGGACGTGATAGTCAATCAGCTCACCGCCATCCCGGCCACGCTCTCACCCCGCCGGCGGTCTGAGCAGTTCGCCGCCACCGACCGTCTGCGCACGCTTGGCGGGCGGAACCTGGTCGCGGCCGGCCGGGCAGCGGGGGCCAGGCGACTGGTCGCCCAGAGCGTGGCATTCATGTACCAACCGGTCGGTGGTTGGATCAAGGGCGAGGAGGCGCCGCTCTGGCTGGACGCTCCGAGCGAGATGCGGCGCAGCGTCGCAGCTATCGCGGAGCTGGAGCAGACTGTGCTGACCGCCCGGGATTTGGAGCCCGTGGTCCTCCGCTACGGCTACCTTTACGGGCCCGGCACCATGTTGGCCGCCGACGGTAGCATGTCGGCGGCCCTCCGCCGGGGTCGGCTGCCAATGGTGGGTAAAGGTGACGGCCACTGGTCGTTCATCCACATCGAAGACGCCGCGGCGGCGACCGTGTCGGCAATGGGCGCGAGAGCGGGCGGCGTCTACAACGTCGTCGACGATGAGCCGGCGGCCGTGCGCGACTGGTTGCCCGTGCTGGCAGACGCCCTGGGCGCCCAGCGGCCGAGATCGATGCCCGGGATGCTGGTGCGTTGGCTGGCCGGCCCATACGCCGTCAGCGTGATGACTGAACAGCGGGGAGCCAGCAACGACAAGATCTGCGCCGAGCTCGAATGGGAGCCGAAATGGAAGAGTTGGCGCGAGGGCTTCTTGACAGGCTTCGGCTAGTGCGTCCTTCAAAGTCAGCACGGCTGAACGTGGGCGCCGACTGACCTTCCATGGGTCAGACGACAGCGCCGATCATCTGATCGGTTTGCTATCCGCTCGCAGCTGGGCTCCGTGGCTCCGCGGCTGGGTTGCGAGCCTTGAAGACGCGGAAGAGCAACCAAAGAGACGGAATCAAGAACGCCATGCCTGCCGCGATGACCACGAGCATGGCGGTCAACGTCGCTGCGGGCGCGGCGCCGGCTTCGATGGTGACTCCGGGCGGTACGAGATACGGCCACTGCCCCACCACCCAAGCCGCAAGCACCAGCACCATCTGGGCGACCACCGCCGCACGAGCGATTCGTGGCCGCGACTTGAAAACCGCCCACAGCGCCAGCGGGCCGTTCAGCAGTGCCAGCAGGAATAGGGGAAGTCCTCGTCCTACGAGCGACTCGAAGAGCCGCGGGGCCTCCAACCACGCGGTCAGGAATGCCAACAGCCCAAGCGCTCCCGAGACTAGGCCGGCAGCCCCGGCGCGCCGCCGGAAGTCGGCCATTAGCTCGGGCCGGTCTTCAGTCTCCACCATGAGATAGGTGGCAGCCAGGTAGGCGCACAGCGCGAGGGCGAAGAGGCCCAGCACCACGGCAAATAGAGTTGTCCAGCCGGCGAAATAACCTGACTCGAGTTGAGTCCCCCTGATCACCACGAAGCCCCCGCCGACAGCGGCAGCTGTAGTGGCGAGAAGCACAGGGGTCACTATACTGGCGGCGCCAAAGATCACGCCCCAAGTTGAAGGAGGTCCAACCGCCTCGCGAGCGTGGGCTCGGAATGCGAACGCGGCGCCGCGCAGGATGATCCCTATGAGAGCAATGGTGAAGGGAAGGTACAGCGCCGTCGCCAGAGCGCCAAAGGCGCTGGGAAATGCTGTGAAGAGGCCGGTGATGAGGAAGATCAGCCAGACATGATTGGCCTCCCAAACCGGCCCCAGCGCCTCCGCCACCGCGCGCCGCTGGTCGCCAGCCCGGGGACCGCGCGCCAGGATGTCCCAGACCCCTCCCCCGAAATCTGCGCCGGCCAGTACCGCATAAGCGGCCAGGGCCAGCCAGAGAATGGCAGCTATCAGCTCCGCCGCGTTCACGACGACACTCGGCGCCGTTGCGGCGACGCTTCGGCGCCGCTGGCCGGCTTGCGGTTGTGCGCCGCCGCAGCCAGAAGCAGCCTGGCGGTGGTCAACGCGAGTCCTCCGTAGATGACCAGGAAGATCAGAAAAAACGGACCCAACCCCGGCGCCGAAGTCGCCGCCTCGGACGTTCGCAGGATGCCGTAGACGATCCAAGGCTGGCGGCCGAACTCGGTCACAAACCAGCCTGACTCCATGGCCACCACGCTGGCCGGACCGGCGAGCACCACTGCCCAGAGCAGCGGCCGCCAGAGCGGGATTCTGCGGCGCCAGAGCATGAGACCCCAGAAGCCCAGAGCCAGGAAGCCCAGCAGGGTTCCCAGGCCGACCATCGAATCAAAAGAAAAGTGGACGAGAACCGGATTTGGCCGCTCTCCAGGGGGAAAGGAGTCAAGTCCCTTCACAGGTGCGTTCACATCAAAGGTCGCGAGCCAGCTCAACGCGCCAGGGATCTCCAGCCCGTAAAGGACGCGGTGCTGAGAGCTGGACGGAATCCCACCGATGGTGATGGGCGCGCCGTTCTGGTTTCGGTAAACGCCCTCCATGGCCGCGAACTTGGCGGGCTGTGCTTCATAGATGAATCGAGCGCTCGCGTCGCCGGTGACGCCTGCCAATCCGACGGCGACCAGCCCCATCGCCATTCCGGCTGCCAGGCCGCGGCGGTGGACCAAGTCGGTGCGACCTTGGAGCAGGCCGGCAGCATAGACCGCGGCGAAGAGGAAGCCCGTCACCACGTAAGCAGAGACGAGCATGTGCGGATCCTCAGTCGACGTCGACGGATTCAGCGCCGCTCCCAGCGGGTTGACGCTCCGCAGCTGGCCATCCGGGCCCAGCCGAAAGCCGGCGGGAGTGTTCATCCAGGCGTTAGTCATGACGACGAAGAGCGAACTGGCTGCCCCACTCAGGACGATCGGAATCGATGCCAGCCAGTGACCAAGAGGAGGTAGGCGGTCCCAGCCGTAGAGGTAGAGCCCGAGGAAGATCGCTTCAATGAAGAAGGCGAACCCCTCGGCTGTGAATGGCAGCCCGATCAGCGCACCGGAAAAGGCCATGAAGCGCGGCCAGAGCAAGCCCAACTCGAAGCTGAGCACGGTGCCCGACACAGCTCCGACCGCGAAGAGGATGCCGAACGCCTTGGCCCAGCGCCGGGCGAGCAGGAGCCAGGTTTCGTCGCGTCGCCAGAGTCCCAGCCCTTCCGCCACCGACATCAGCAGAGGCATCCCCACGCCGAGCACTGCGAAGACTATGTGGAAGGCGAGCGACGTGCCCATCGTCGCCCTGGCGATGGTGACGTTGTCCATTACTGGCCCCCTCTAACCTGGCCCTCTGGTCAGCAGGTGAGGTCCCCGCACGGGTTTCCCCGCTACAGGGTTCAAGAGCAGGTTCTCACGAGGTCGCCGGGCTACCACTGCCGGGCTGAACCTGGCTCGGCGCGGTCGCTTTGGCATCATCCTCCTCTACCACCAACACAGCAGGCTACCGCCGTGATGGCGCATAGCGCGAGCTGCAGCCGCCTGCCTTGCAGCTGGCTGGATGGCTCCGCTGCTTGGGAGTCAGATGGTCTGGTTAGCGATCGTCAGGTACTTGAGGGTCGCCGCGCTAAGCCGCCCCGAGCGGCGTTCATTCAGGACTTCGCAGGCCCAATCCCAATGAATCGACACAGTTGCCCCGGGCTCGACCTGTTCGACGAAGCCCAGGCCGTTCAGCTGCCGCTTGACGCTGCGAATCTCAGATTGGCCCAGCGTCAGCTTTCCCCCCTGCAGGACTATCGGTTGACGCTCGACCCTGAGCTCGGAGTTGCCCACGTCGAGGACCCGACCCCAACTGATACGACAGGAATCCATCGGTTTCAGGGCAATGGTCGCCCGCTCATCGCGCATCAATCCGCCGCGCGTGTAGATGTCGAACACGTGAAAGTTGTGGTGCGGCCGCGCGCTCAGCTCGAGTTTGCCGGCCAGCCATTGGAAGTCAGCAGCTTTCATACGGGGGCGGAAGCGCTTACTCAAAGAGTCATAGAAGCTCGCCGCGTCGACTCGCTCGAGCAGGCCATTTCCGATCCAATACGCTTCCACCACTCTCTCATCGAAGGGATCGGCGATTTGATTCGCTTGCGCGATCAGGCACAGATACGGGTAAGCGCCCTCAAACCGGCGCTCGAGCTCGAGCAGGCCCTTGTCCACTGTGCGCGTCGACACGTATTCCAGCAGAGCCTGGTTGTCCTCGGGCCCACAGTAGCCAAGCTGATTGGGGGGAAACGCGTAACGTCCGAAGAGCAGCGCGCCCCTCGCGTTCACGCCAACGCCGGCGCCGGCCGGTCGAGAGCCCGCCGATATCAAGTTACATATTCCTGATGCGCAGGTAGCGCTGGATGTCATTGCGGCTGATGGCGGCCAGGGCACCTGCGACGCCGACTACCATCAGCAGCAGCAGCCTGGGTCCGAATACGATTGACGAATTACCTTTGGGACTGATTCCAAATGGCATTTCAAACTCCTTGGGTTAGGGTCAACGCTGACCCATCAAATTCTTCGTCGCCAGCCCGCGATTCTTCGCTGAACGCTGCCAACAGGTCCAGCGTTTCGAGCGCCTCCCGCTCGTCGATCTTCTGGAGCGCGTAACCGATGTGAACCAGCACGTAGTCGCCGACGGCGGGCTGTTGGTCGGCTGCGAGCAGCCCCAGGTTCACATCCCGCACCACTCCCGCCAGTTCAACCTTGGCCATTCCCTGAGCCTCTTCCGACACCTCCGTCACTCGACCCGGCACCGCTATACACATCAGTGGTTATCCCCTTCAGCCTGAACCTACAAGTTCCGTATGCGCAGGTAGCGCCGGATGTCGTTCAGGGAGACAAGCAACACTATCAATACCGCCAGCACTATCAGCGCCAGAACCACCAACAACCAGACGGGCATCAGGCCACCTCCTCCTTCTGACTCAGGCGCTGCAGCAGCGTCTCGACAGCGTCCACCGCTTTGCTCACAGCAGCTCGTACGGGACGGCTCAAGCTCATCCGCCCCTCGTCGGATCCGAAGCTGGCCGGCTCACAGCCGACGATCAGCGTCCTCGGCAGGGTGCCGCCGAGCTGCTTCACATGCTTGAACACCTCCACCGGGTTCATGGCATGGCTGTCGATGAACGCGCCGCCGCCGAGACCGTCCACCTCAGGTTCGATGATGTGCACGGTTCCCGGTTTCTTGCCCAGGGGCAGCGCGTCGATCAGGATCGCCGCCTCATAGTCCTCCATGAGCGCATAGGCCAGATCGAAGCCGCGGATGCCGAAGTCAGCTATCTCCACGTTGGCGGCGTGCGGCCTTTCCCGCAGGCGCGCCACCACCTCCACGCCGAACCCGTCGTCGCCCAGAAAGACGTTGCCGATGCCGGCCACCAGGATGCGCCCCTCTCTCATTCGATCGGCTCCAGCTCGGCTGGCTTGAAGAAGAAGCGATGACCGGGCTGCCGCAGGTGGCCCAGGTCCCGGCCGGGATCGTCGTCGAGGACCACAGCGACGTGAAGCTGGTCGTCAAAGTCCTCTTCGATCGCCTGCACCACTGCGTTGCGGCCTGCCAGCTCTAGATCGAAGATGTCAGCCCGACCGCTGGGTCGCAGCACCACCCGCGAGCCGACGCGCAGCTCGACACCCTGGCACTCCACGCTCTCGACCTTCTGAGTCTGGCCCCAGGGGTCCAACCGGCTGTCCAGCGGCTGTCCGGGCTCAGTCATCACGCTCGGCCAACGAACGGACCCCGCGCAGCGCGCCGTGCAGGCTGAGCAGTTCGTCGCTCGTCAGGGACTCCGAACGCTCGAGCATCGCTCGCGTGCGCGGGTCGGCCTGTCGCATCTGCGCCTTTTCCTCGTCGGTCAGAGTCAGGATGCGCAGCGTCAGGATCTCATCGATCTCAGTTCCGTCGAAGAGGTCGCCCGGGCTCTCCGGCGCGATGGCCGGGTGGTCCTCCAGGATGATCGGTGAGGCGAGCACAGTGTCGCTGGCGCTCGGAGCGCCGACCAGCACCGGCCAGACACCCAGATTGCGGCAAGCCTCGGTCTCAGCCCGGAGATCACCTGGCGGGTCGGCCAGGGAAACGAACTCACCACCTGTAGCGCGCAGCACGACATGGCTGGAGATACAGGCATGCACCGCAGCCTCCTCCCGCCGCATCCCAAGCGGCTCACCGAGCGGAGTCAGATTCGCGAACCGCACGCTCAACCGGGCGGTCCTGGGGGCAACGAGCTGGGCCGAAACCTCGACCTCTCCTCTCAGTGGTGGCGACTCGCGCACGATGGCAGCGGCAATCGTGCCGTCGCTCTCGCGCAGAAGTTCCAGAGTTCGCTGGGCCGGAAGGTCCATCGGCAGCTTGCTATTGGCCAGGAGTAGCTCCTGAATTTCCCTGCCGCCCACTTCCACCCGGTGCTCGACAGCTTCCTGCCAGGACGAGTAGGTCTCGCCTGCCACCACCACCGATTCAGCCGGCTGGAGATCGGGATCGCCGTCCGGCGGTAGGTCGGTCCCCGGTGTCACCAGCCTGCCCACTGTGCGCCGGACAAGACGCAGAAAGCGGATGCTGGTGTCGACTGTGCAGCCATGCTCGAAGCGCAGCAAGCACTGCGCCTGCAGAACACTCGACTCACCCTCATTGGCCTCCGCGTACGAGCGTGGGAAGACTCCGCCAAAGGTCCAGCGGACCTGATTCTTGGTTGACCTGGCACTGTAGGGATAGAGGATGTAGCCCTCGTAGAGAACCGCCTGGGCGATGGCCTCGACCGGATCGACCGGCGCGCTCACCCTGCCGCCTCCGCCGGTTCGCCGGCCAGCAGCGATTCCAGCGCCTGCTCCCAGGTCATGTGACCGCGGCGGGCCTTGTACAACTCCAACCTTTCGACCACGTCACGCCGCAGCGCAAGCCAGGCGGTATTGGGGTAGTACATCTCCATCATCGACCTCCAGACGGCGACGGGCAGCTTGTACGACGCCTCCTTGTTCCAGGAGATCATCCCGATTTGCAGGCGGCCCTCCGAGTCAGTGAAAAAGATGGTGCCGCTGAAGAGCAGCAGGAGCGGTACGTCCTCGCCGTCCAAGGCGTGCAAGTACTTGGCGGAAAGCACGTTGAAGTCATAGGTACAGGTGACCGGCAGTTCCACCACAGTGCTGCCGAGAAAACCATGGACGTTGAGGCCGACGTGCGTCCAGAGCAGGCTTCGCAGAGTCTGCGACCAGCGCTCCGGTTCCGCGAACAGCTCGAAGAGCCGCTCCTTCTCGCCGGCACCGTAGCGACGGCGCTGGGCCTCGATGCGGACCTGGCAGTTGAGAGCCACCGACTGGATCCGCTCCTCTGTGGAGTTGCTGATGCAGAGCTTGAGACCCAGGGTCGGTGTCGTGCAGTACGGCACCGGCGACGCGCCGTCGACGCGGAAATCCAGGTCAGGCATCTCGCGCACTCACTGTTTCCGCCCGCTTGTCGAGGTCGCCGAAGAAGCCCGTGATCATCCGCCAGACTTCGGTGCCACCAGACAGCCCTCGCCAGCCCATCCGGATCAGTCCCACCAGGCGATAGCACTCGTCGATGGAGGCGAGGTAATGGTCGCGCGCTCCGCCGACTCGATTCACGAGCAGCGCCTCAACCGCCGGCTGCATGCCGCGCAGGACGGGGTTGGCCTCCTCAAGTTCCTCCCAAGCGTCAAAGGTGAGCAGAGAGCGCGTGGCACCGGCCGGGCTCGGGTAGACCGCTGCCACCTGCCCGCTGGGATGCGAGTGCTGGAAGAAAGCCATGCTGACGGGGACGCCAAAGCTTGCCCAGATCTCATCCGACATCTCGAAGTCGGGCACGAAGCGCACCCCGCTCGGGATCAACCGATAGTGTTTGGCTTCGCGATCGGCAAAGAGGATCGAGCAGGGCTGGCAGCTGCAGACAACTCGTTCAGTGCTGAGTTGGAGCAGATGGCGGTGCTCGTCCGGGATTGGCTCACTGCAGAGGTCGCAGGTCTCGCCCAGCTCACGCTGCCGAGCCATTCCCCGCAGCGTCGCGAAGGCGCTCGGGGAAGGCGTGGGGTTGCCCATTGTGTGAACTTAGCTTTTGGCAGCGCCCGCCAGGCGGACTTCGCCGTCTGTCTGCAGCAGCGGCAGCGGCTCCAGGTGGAGTTCGTTGTCGACCCCGCGCCCCGCCAGCTTGACATCGAACCGGGCCTGGCAGGCAGCGCACGTCAGAATCGCCTCACATAGGTCACCGCCCACGAGCGAGGCGCCGCAGGCCGGGCAGCTGTCGCGGTAGGCGAAGGTGGTCTCGCCCCAGCTGCAGAAGAGGACAGCGCTGCCGCCGACGCGGACCACCTTCGTCGAACCTGACTCGAGATGTCCCACTCCGGCGACCACCTCCCAGTCGGTGCTGGCGGGCTTCGGGGCGAGCGGCTTGATCTGGCCCAGCGGGATGAATCCCTCAGGCGGTCGTTCGGCGCTGTCGTCGGCCACTTCGATCGCTACCACGTCGGGCGCCGCCTCCATGATCTCCCGCTCGACAGCGAACTTGAGAGTGACCGCCGAGGAAGCACAGCCTTGACATGTGCCCTCCAAACGGAGCCGCACCACTCCCTCATCCAGGCCCACGAGCTGGACGTTCCCTCCATGCGAGCCCAAATACGGCCGCACCTTGTCCAGGGCCTGGAGGACCCGATCCTCCAAACCCAGCGGATGCACGCCGTGGAGCAAGAGCAGTCCGCCCACCACCGGATCTTTACCCAGCTCATCAATGAGCGCCTGGCCCTGATTGGACGAATCCGAGATCAGTTCCAAAGTTCGTTCAAGCCCCTCGCCATGGAGGTTCAGGAGCGCCTGGATCGCCTCCACGGCGCGCCTCTTCACCTCCTCGTCGGCGAGGGCCTCAACTTCGTTTATCAGTGACTCGGTTTGCTGAAGTCGGCGGTCAAATTCCTTTCGCTGCAGGATGGCCACTACTTGTCATCTAGGCCTGGTGACCGAACATCGGCGAGTGCTGCAGATTGAGCTCCTTGCCAGGTCCCAGGTACATGTGCACTCCGCAGGGCAGGCACGGGTCGAAGCTGCGTACCGCTCGCATGATGTCGATGCCTTTAAAGTTGTCGGGACCGTTTTCTTCGAAGATCGGCGTGTTCTGCACCGAGTCTTCGTACGGGCCGGGCTGACCCCACTGATCCCGCACCCCGCCATTCCAACAGGTGGGCGGATACGGGTGGTAGTTGGCAATCTTGCCCTTGCGGATCACGAGGTGGTGGGAGAGCACGCCGCGGACAGCCTCGTGGAAGCCGCAGCCGATCGCCTCATCGGGCACCTCGAACGGCGTGAACGTCTTGATGTGGCCGGCGTGGAGCTCCTCCAGCGCCTTCTCTACGAAGTGGTAGGCGGCCGCGCACGCATACGCCTGGAAGTAGGTCCGAGCCCGGGTACGCTCTAGCGCGTTGCTCCACTGGGGCACCCTCCACTCGAACTCCGCTTCGGGTTTGAGCGCCGTCTTGGGTAGGAAAATCTTGACGCTGTTGCCGGTGGACTTGATGTAGCCGATGTCGACGAGGCCCGCCTTGGCTGTCGCCCACAGGCGCGGCAGCGGCCCGCCGCCTGTGTCGATGACGAGGTGCTCTTTCGTGGCCTTGTCGTACCAGCGCGGCGACATCGTCCAGGAGTACTTCCCGCCGGGTTGCATGTTCCTCTTCTGCGGCCGCGGGATGGTCGTCTGGTTCCAGGGATGGTGCTGGTCGACAGGGTTGCCAAGCGGATCCTTCGGCACGAAAGTCTCTTCGTTCTCCCAGTCGTCGTAGTAGGAGCTGCCAAGCAGGATCCGGATGCCGAGGTTGATGTCGACCAGGTCAGTGGTCAAGAGCTCGCCGTCTTTGATGATGGCAGGGGTCACGAACATCTTGCGGCCCCAATCCGACATGTGGTCGTACCTGAAGTCACAGTGGTCGGGGTCCTGGAAGGAGCCCCAGGACCCCATCAGTATCCGCCGCTGACCAACCTTCTCATAGCCCGGCAGCGCGTCGTACCAGAAGTCCAAGAGGTCGTCATGCAGAGGCACGCACTTCTTCATGAACTCGGCGTACTTGGTCAAGCGAACGAGGTAGTCGGTGAAGAGCTGGACTGTCGGCACGGTGCCCACGCCGCCGGGGTAAAGCGTGGAGGGGTGAACGTGCCTGCCCTCCATGAGGCAGAACATTTCGCGCGTGTAGCGGCTTACGACCAGGGTCTCCCGGTAGAACTCGCCGGTGAAAGGGGTGAGGGCTGTCATGATGTCGGCGATCGTCCGGAAACCATGGGCGTCAGCGTGTGGCGCCGGCGTCTTGGTGGCCTTCTCCCAGACCTTGGGGTTGGTCTCCCTGACCATCCTCTCGCAGTAGTCGACTCCCACCAGGTTGTCCTGGAAGATGTTGTGGTCGAACATGTACTCGGCAGCTTCGCCCAGGTTGACTATCCACTCGGCGATGGCCGGCGGCCGAACTCCGTACGCCATCTGTTGCGCGTAACACGAACAGGTGGCGTGGTTGTCACCGCAGATGCCGCAGATGCGACTGGTGATGAAGTGGGCATCCCGCGGATCCTTGCCCTTCATGAAGATGCTGTAGCCACGAAACACAGATGAGGTCGAATAGCACTCGGCCACCTCGCGGTTGTCGAAGTCGATCTTGGTGAAGATGCCGAGGTTGCCAACGATCCTCGTGATCGGATCCCAGGACATCTCAACGAGAGACCTCTTCTTCGTCTGCTCCTTCTCGAGGATCGCCATTCTGTACTTAACCTCCTTGGTTGTATGCGCGCGGCTGATAGCCGGTGGTCAGTTCGCCGCGATTATGCCGCCACTTCGGTTCCTTGTTCACTGTGCGGTTGGTCATCGTGCGCAGCCCCCGCATCAGGCCGCCGTAAATGCCGACGCTCGTCGAAGACACCTTGGCCCCCGGGGGCTCGTCCATGAACGGCATGAACTTGTCAGGAAAGCCGGGCATCGTACAGCCGATGCAGATGCCGCCCACGTTGGGGCAGCCGCCGATGCCGCCCATCCAACCGCGCTTGGTGACGTTGCAGTTCACCACCGGACCCCAGCAGCCGAGCTTCACTATGCACTTGGGGGAGCCGTACTCAGTCGCGAAGTCGCCCTGCTCGTAGTAGCCGGCCCGATCGCAGCCTTCGTGGACAGTCTTGCCGAACAGCCAGGTCGGCCGGAGCTGCTCGTCGAGCGGGATCATGGGGGCAAGTCCCGACACCTGGTACAGGAGGTAGAGGAACGTTTCCATGAAGTTGTCAGGCTGCACAGGACAGCCCGGGACGTTGACGATGGGCAGCCCGGCCTTCGACTTGTAGTCCCAGCCCAGGTAGTCGGCGAGCCCCATGCAGCCAGTTGGGTTGCCGGCCATGGCGTGGATGCCGCCGTAGGTGGCGCAGGTCCCCGCCGCGATCATCGCTGTCGCTTTCGGCGCCAGGCGATCGATCCACTCGTTGAGCGTGATCGGCTGCCCGGTGGCGGGGTCGGCGCCCAGCCCGGTCCAGTAGCCATCACCGTTGATGTTCTCGTTCGGAATCGATCCCTCCACCACCACCACGAACGGTTCCAGCTCGCCCCGCCAAGCCTTGTAGAAGGGGGTGAGAAAGTCGTCGCCCACCTCGTAGGCCAGGACCTTGTTATAGAGATGGACTTTCGGCAGACCCGGGATCGCGCCCAGCAGAACGTCCTCGATGCTCGGTTGAGTGGCAGCTGTGATCGAGACTGTGTCCCCATCACAGCTCATCCCCTCGGACATCCAGAGGACATGGACATCCGGCACGGCGGGCGGTCGTTGTGTCTTGCGACCGTACGGCGCAGCAACCTCAGTCATGGACCGACTCCTTTCGCTTCCTTTCTCACTGAGCGGCTGAAAACCGCTCCAATCCCGAGATCACCCAACTGGTTGGTGAGTCAAAGAACCGCCCCACATGGGGGCGTCAGCGATCCTCCGCTGTGGGGATGACGCCCTTACTACCAAAGAGGTCCTCAGGCCCGCTGACCGGCGTTTCCTGGCCAGGGTCCGAGGTTGCGGTGGCGCCCCCCTCCAAGTGCTCCTTCATGTCGTCCAGGTCGGGCGGCGCCTGGTCGCCGGGGCCACCGCCGAACAAATGTCGAGCCTCGCGTTCAGGGCCCGACTGGGAGCCTGTGTTCTCTTCCAGCTTCTCTTCGGCGCTCTTGTCGTCCATCTTTAGTCAGCTCCTCTTTCGGAATCGGCTAGGCCGGCGGCATGTCGGGCATGCTTTCGTCGATTGTGTCAGCGCCGCCGGGGTTGATGCCCGTCGAGCGGCGCGCGTCAGCGGTGCCGGCCGGGCGCCCGGCGCCGGTCTCAGCTTCCTCGTGGTGGCCCGCCTCGGTCTGCTTCGCGTACTCCTCGCCACCCTTTGAATCGCTGACGCCGCTTAGGCGCTCCTCCGGGTTGGTGCCCGTCGCGTCCTGAGTGGTGTCGGGTGGGTTGTCGGTCCGGCCCGTTTGATCCTCTGTCATCCCAGCACTCCTGGTTAAGCCGTTGGACTGTTCTGGCCGAGCTTACACCCTGGCCCCTGGATGTCAAGCCGTCGCCCCGCTTGCGCGCAGCAGGCCGGGCTCGTTGTCCCTGCTTCGGCCTCGCTTCAAGGGTCCGGCTGTGACCCCAGCTGGCCCTACACAGGTACCTTCAGCCGTTGGCAAGCTTGCCCGACAGGGGGAGCTGCGAGCGCCTTCTTTGCATGCAGCACCGTGCATCCTGACATGCATGACCTGCATGCGGGGTTTCGGCGGACTTGAGTGGCCGGCTCAGTTCTCCGAGCGCGATGACTCGGCCGAGGGAAAGCGTTGAGTCAGACATTGAAATATCCGCTCAGCGACTAATAGAGGTAGATGGTGTGAAGAGCGACGTGAGGAGAAACGCAACCCCGCCCACCGCGACCGTCACCACTTGAGGGGCAGCCAGCGCCGCCGCAACATCAACCCCACCGGTTGAGGCGGCAGGATCTGCCGGGAACCGACTGGCGCATACCGCAGGCAAGTCCAAGGAGACTGAGCAGGTGAAACTGCCAAGGTTGCGATCGTGACGGGTACCGGTGAGGCCGGCGAGAAGATGGTGGACCAGCTCCTGGCCGAGCTTTACGGCGGCGATCCGGCCGACTTCGTGACCAGGCGCAATGCCCTGGTCAGGCAGCTCCGCAGCGAGGGCCGGGCGGGGCTAGCGCCCCAGATCGCGGGCGCTCGGCGGCCGACCGTCAGCCTCTGGGCCGCGAATCACCTGGCGGAGTTCTCGCCCGCCGTGCTCGAAGCGCTGCTCCAGAGCGGGCGCTCCCTGCGGGAGGCTCAGGTCGCAGTTCTCGAGGGTGAGGCGGTCACCGACCTGCGCGCCTTGCTGGCAGCACACTCAGCCGCCCTGCAGCGGGCGGTGGACGCTGCCACCGGTTTCCTCAGCAGCCGCGACCGCGAGGTGCCGGACGCGGTGCGCCAGCGCCTGCAGACCACGCTGAGAGCGGTGTCGCTAGGCCCTCCTGAGCTGGGGCAGGCGCTGGCAGCCGGCCGGCTGACTGCGGAGCAGGAGCCAGAGGGGTTTGGCGGCTTCGAGGGCGTCGTGGTCAGGGCTCCAGGCCCCGCACCCCAGGCGGCGATGCCAAGGCCGGTGCCTGAATCGCCGCGCAGCGGGCGACTCCGCCACAGAAATCTGCGGTGCTCGCTCGGGTTGAGGCAGCCCGCAGTGCGGCGGACGCGCAGGCGCGCCTCGCGCGGCAGGTCGCGGCTGAAGCCGAAAAGCTGGCAGAGCGAGCGGAGCAGCTGGCGGAACAGGCCAACAGCGCCGCCAGCGAGGCCGCCGAAGCGCAGCAACGGGCGGCCGCCGCGGTGGAGCAGGCCGAGCGTCTGACGGCCGCTGCTGAGCAGGCAGCGGCGGCGGTCGAAACCCTCAGGCACTGATCTCCAGCCAGGAGTATCGTGCCGCCCGCAGATCCGACACGGTCGCGGCGGACTGTTCGTCGATCCCCGCGCCGCACGGTGATCCAGTGAGCTTGAGCAATCAGGGCGGCCATTGGTGCCGGGAGCGGGAGTCGAACCCGCACGAGGTTGCCCCCAACGGTTTTTGAGACCGCCGCGTCTACCGATTCCGCCATCCCGGCTCTGAGCAGCCTCAACCATGCCACAAGGCACGCTCTGGTGTCGGCGAGAGGACTCGAACCTCCAAGGGTCGCCCCACTGGATCCTAAATCCAGCGCGTCTACCAATTCCGCCACGCCGACCGAGCCTCGCGACTAAGTGATTATGGGACCGGCGGCCGGCTGCCAGAGCTGGCCGCCAGGCTGGGTGCCGTCGCGGCGCGCACGTTCGGAAGAACCGTTCCTTCGCTGGCGTTCAGGAGGCAGATATGGAAAGAGAGTTCGATGTGATAGCGGTGGGAGCCGGAACAGCCGGTGAGGCGGTGGCCACCGAGCTAGCCGGTTCCGAGCTCACGGTAGCCGTGATCGAGCGCGACCTGGTGGGCGGCGAGTGCCCCTACTGGGGCTGCGTGCCGAGCAAGACGCTGCTCCGCTCGGCGGAACTGCTGAAGGAAGCCGCTCGGGCGCGAGATCTCGCCGCTTCCCGGGTCGAGCTCGACATCGACTTCGCCAAGATCGCCGAGCGCACGCTCGTCATGGCGCGCCGTCTCGACGACACGAACCCCGCCAAAGCCGTCCAAGAGCACGCGACGCTCATCCGGGGCGAGGCGCGTGTTCTCGGCCCCGACCGAGTCGAGGTCGACGGCAGCAGCCTGACCGCGCGGCGGGGCATTGTTATCGGCACCGGCACGTCCGCCGCCATTCCGCCCATCGAGGGCCTGGACCGGATCGCGTACTGGACCAACCGCGAGGCCGTCCACGCCAAGCAGCTGCCGCACTCGCTCATCGTCCTGGGGGGCGGGGCCATCGGGGCGGAGCTGGCGCAGGCATTCTGCCGCTTTGGCAGCCGCGTGACGATAGTGGAGAGCGCGCCCAGGCTGGCGATCAACGAAGAGCCTGAGGTTTCTGACCTCCTGCGCCTGCACCTGGAGGCGGATGGCATCACCGTGAAAGTGGGTGCCAAGGCGAAGCGGGTCAGCGCCGAGGGTACCGGCGTCCGTCTGGAGCTGGAGGGCGGTGAGGTCGTGAACGGCGAGCGGCTGCTGGTGGCGACCGGGCGCAAGGCCAATCTGGATGCAGTCGACTTGGCGGCCAGTGGACTCGAGAAGACTGACCGCGGCTGGCTCAAGGTAGATCCGGCGACGCTCAATGCCGCCGAGCGCATCTGGGCAGGCGGCGATGTGACAGGGATCGGCAACTTCACCCACCTTGCCCACTACCACGGCACTCTGATCGGCCGCAACCTCCGCGGTGAGCAGCACCCGGCCGACCATCGCGCAGTCCCTCGCGTCACCTTCGTGGATCCGGAGATCGCCAGCGTGGGTATCACCGAAGCGCAGGCGCGCGAAAAGGGGATGCGCGTCGGTGTGGTGAGCAGCGATGCCGGCAACACGGCCCGCGGCTACATCCACGGCTTCGAGTCGGGCGGGTTGATCAAGCTTGTGGCCGATGCCCAGAAGCGGCGTCTCGTGGGCGCCTCGGTCGTCAGCCCCCGCGCCGGTGAGATCATCTCGGAGATGGTCCTCGCCATCCGCGCTGACGTCCCGCTGGAGGTGCTGGCCGACAGCATCATGGCCTTCCCCACCTTCTCCCGCCAGGTACAGGGCGAATTCGACCGTCTGGCCCGCCAGTAGCCTGTCTGGCAGGCGTTGAGGCAGAGCGGGCCCGGAGTCGCCTGTGGTTCAACACGAGCCAGTGATCGTACGGCTGAGCGGTGGCGGACGAGCTCCGCTGATTCTGTACCTGCTCGCTCTCCTGGCGGTCACAGCCGTTTGGGGCTGGACGTTCGTGCTGGTCAAGGACGCCATCGCGACCTACCCGACCCTGCCGTTTTTGGCTCTTCGTTTTGCGCTGGCGGCCGCTCTACTGGCGGCCGTCGTGAGACGCCTGCCGAGCCGCCGCGAGCTGATCTTCGGCGGCGCCATCGGCCTGGCGCTCGCCTTCGGCTACCTGGTCCAGACGCTCGGGCTGCAGTTCATCAGCCCGGGCAATGCGGGACTCATCACCGGCCTCTTCGTGGTCTTCACCCCGCTCTTCCAGCGCTTCATTGGAGTGCCTCTCCGGCCCATTACGATCGCCGCGGTGCTGCTGGCTCTGGCCGGGGCAGCACTGCTCTCAGGCGGCCTGGCGGGGCTCGGGCTGGGCGATCTGCTCGTGTTGGGCTGCGCAGTAGCCTTCGCTGTCCACATAGTGCTGCTTGGACGCTGGGCGCCCCACCTCTCAGCCCCCGCGCTCACCCTGGTCCAGCTGTTCATCTGCGCGTTCGCCTTTGCCTTGGGCGGCGCCTTTCAGTTCCGCTGGCCCAGTCCCAGCGTCTGGTTCGCCATCGCCGTCACCGGTCTGCTGGCGAGCGCTCTGGCCTTTCTGATCCAGACCTGGGTCCAGCGCCACCTACCGCCGATCCAGACGGCACTTGTCCTGACCGCCGAGCCGGCCTGGGCGCTGCTCTTCGCCTTCCTCCTGGCCGGCCAACGCCTGACGCTGCTCTCGGCCTTGGGTGCGGGCCTGGTGCTGCTGGCGATCGTCGGCCATGAGGCGGTGCGGGCGCTTCAGAGCAGAGCGGGAGCCGGCGGAGCGCAGCCAGTTCGAGAGGGCGCCGCCGGCGGTCCTTGACTCTTGCTTCAGCGCGTGCTCGCGCCGCAGCAGGCACTGTGCTATAAGTATACGTACATGTGACATAGCGCAGTGGTCAGGGGAGAATGCGGTGCCGAACAAGACGATCTATGTGTCCGACGACGATCTGGAGCTGTACGAACAGGCCCAACGGCTCAGCGATGGGAACCTCTCAGCGGCGATCGCTCGTGCGCTGCGCCGCTTCGTCGAGTTGGAGGAGGGACGCCATGCCGGCTACCAGGAGGTAACAGTGCGCGTGGGCACCGGCCGCGCTCGGCGGGTGCAGCGATTCACTGGGCTTCTGCTCGGGGAGTGGCAGCACCCGACGGGGGAGCGCCGGCTGGAACGGTTCCGCGTCTACCGTTCGCGCAAGGGCCATTTCGCGCTCCACATCACCCGCATGCCGGATTGGGCTGCCTGGTCCGACCCGGAGACCTGGCGCACCGCCTGGGATTGGGATTGGGGCACGGGGCGAAGCAGCAAACGCTGGCAGGAGCGCAAGCAAAGCGGCTGGTGGTGGGGCCCGGCCGAAGAGACGCTGGAGGTCACCGACACCCTCGAGCAACTACGGGAGAAGCTGCCCGCGGAGTTCTACGACACTCTCGCCGGCGACTCTGACCTGCCGGCCATCGAGGAGCTGGACATTTGAGCGGCCAGCAGCGAAGGAGACGAGGCATTGACGAGGTCACGCGGCGACACGCTTCGAGCAGGCCAACATGTCGTGCGGCCCCAAGCTGCCAGAAGGGCAGAAGCATGGACCACGCTCACGCCATCATGCTGTCCGGTAGATTCCCCGCTTACGACGTCGAGGCGTTTCCGAACGGAGATCTGCATTGCTGATCCGGCTGCTGCGTAAGTATTTGCGGCCCTACTGGTCAGGGCTCCTGGCGGTGGTCGCGCTGCAGCTGCTCGGCACCATCGCTTCTCTTTACCTGCCCAGCCTGAACGCCGACATCATCGACAAAGGTGTGGCCAAAGGCGACACCGGCTACATCCTCTCGACCGGCGCCTGGATGCTTGGGGTGACCGTCGTGCAGATTGTCTGCTCGATCGCCGCCGTCTACTTCGGTGCTCGCGCTGCTATGCGCTTCGGTAGGGACGTCCGCGCGGCCATCTTCCACACGGTCGGTGGCTTCTCCGCTCGTGAGGTGGCCCAGTTCGGCGCTCCCTCGCTGATCACCCGCAACACCAACGACGTGCAGCAGGTGCAGATGCTCGCCCTGTTGTCGTCGACGATGTTCGTCGCCGCCCCGATCACCATGGTCGGCGGCGTGGTGATGGCCCTGCGACAAGACGTCGGCCTGTCCTGGCTGGTCGTGGTCGCGGTGCCCCTGCTGGGGGTCTCGATCTTCCTGCTGGTCCGCCGGATGCGGCCGCTGTTCAAGGTCATGCAGACCCGGATCGACGCCGTCAACCGCGTACTGCGCGAGCAGATCGCCGGCATCCGGGTGGTGCGGGCTTTTGTCCGGGAGCCGTACGAAGTGGCCCGCTTCGACGACGCCAACGCCATCCTGACCGGGACGGCGACCTCGGTCGGGCGGCTGCAGGCCACGATCTTCCCGCTGGTGATGTTCATTCTCAACCTGTCCAGCGTGGCCGTGCTCTGGTTCGGCGCCCAACGAATCGACGCCGGGCAGATGCAGATCGGGTCGCTGACGGCGTTCCTGACCTACCTCGTCCAGATCCTGATGTCGGTCCTGATGGCCACCTTCTTGCTGATGATCGCCCCCCGGGCCGCAGTCTGTGCCGACCGGATCGGGGAGGTCCTGGACATCGAGTCCACCGTCCAGCGGCCCGTCGATCCCGTCACGACCCTGCGCGGCACCTCCGTCGTGGCCTTCCGGGGCACCGAGTTCACCTACCCGGGAGCCGACGCCCCGGTCCTGCACGACGTCACCTTCACCGCCGAGCCCGGCCGGACCACCGCGATCATCGGCTCGACCGGCTCGGGCAAGACCACCCTGGTCTCCCTCATCCCGCGACTGTTCGACGCGACCGGCGGCTCGGTGCAGGTGGACGGGGTCGAGGTCCGTGACCTCGACCCCGACCTGCTCTGGAGCCGGATCGGGCTGGTGCCGCAGAAGCCCTTCCTGTTCTCCGGGACCGTGGCCAGCAACCTCCGCTACGGCCGGCCCGACGCGACCGAGGACGAGCTGTGGGCCGCCCTGCGGGTGGCCCAGGCCGAGGACTTCGTCCGTGACATGCCCGAGCAGCTCGAGGCCGGGATCACCCAGGGCGGCACCAACGTCTCAGGCGGTCAGCGACAACGCCTCTCCATCGCCCGGGCCCTGATCAAGAAACCCGAGATCTACGTGTTCGACGACTCCTTCTCGGCCCTCGACGTCGCCACCGACGCCCGGCTGCGCGCCGCGCTGAAGCGGGAGACCCGCGGTGCCGCCGTGATCATCGTCGGCCAGCGGGTCGCCACCATCGCCGACGCCGACCTGATCCTCGTGCTCGAGCACGGGGAGATCGTGGGCTCGGGAACCCACGACGAACTGTTGGCGAGCTGTCCTACGTACGCGGAGATCGTCGACTCCCAGCTCAGCGCAACGGAGGCCATGGCATGAGCACCCCCACCACCCCCGAGCCCGAGCAGGGCTCCGACGTCGCGGCGACCGAACCGGCCGGCGGCGTCAAGGCACCCGAGCGGCCGAAGTACCAGCCCACCGAGGGCAACCGCGGCGGCCACTGGGGACAGGGCCGCGCCGTCGAGAAGTCGATCGCCTTCTGGCCGTCGATGAAGCGGCTGCTGAGCCAGCTCGCCCCCGAGCGCGTCATCCTCCTCGTGGTCGTCGGGCTGGCTGTGGTCGGCATCGTGGCCAACGTGGTCGGACCGAAGATCCTCGGACGCGCCACCGACATCATCTTCACCGGCATCGTGGGGAAGAACCTGACCCCGGGAGCCACCAAGGCCGAGGTGGTGGCGGGTCTGCGGGCCCAGGGCAACGGGACCTTCGCCGACCTGGTGGCCCGACTCGACGTCGTGCCCGGCCAGGGCATCGACTTCACCGGGCTGCGCAACGTGCTGCTGCTGGCGCTCGGGCTCTACCTGGTGTCGTCGCTGTTCATGTGGCTGCAGGGCTACCTGCTGAACGGGGCCGTCCAGCGCTCGGTCTACGCTCTCCGCAACCAGGTGGAGGCGAAGATCAACCGGCTGCCGCTGAGCTACTTCGACCGGCAGACCCGGGGCGAGCTGCTGAGCCGGGTGACCAACGATATCGACAACGTGGCCCAGGCCCTGCAGCAGACGCTGTCGCAGCTGCTCACCTCGGTACTCACGGTCGTCGGGGTAGTGGTGATGATGTTCGTCGTCTCGCCGATGCTCGCCCTCATCGCCCTGGTGACGATTCCGGTCTCGGTCCTGATCACCAGCGTGGTCGGGAAGCGGTCGCAGAAGCTGTTCGTGCAGCAGTGGAAGGCGACCGGGGAGCTCAATGGCCACATCGAGGAGGCCTTCACGGGTCACTCGCTGGTCAAGGTCTTCGGTCGCCAGCGCGAGGTCGAGGCGGTCTTCGCGGCCCGCAACGAGGCGCTGTTCCTACCCAGCTTCGGCGCCCAGTTCGTCTCCGGGCTCATCATGCCGACGATGTTCTTCATCGGGAACCTGAACTACGTGGTGATCGCGGTCATCGGCGGTCTCCGGGTGGCGACCGGCTCGATGAACCTGGGCGACGTCCAGGCCTTCATCCAGTACAGCCGGATGTTCACCCAGCCCCTGACCCAGGTCGCGTCGATGGCCAACCTGCTGCAGTCCGGAGTCGCCTCCGCCGAGCGGGTCTTCGAGGTGCTGGACGCCGAGGAGCAGTCCGCGGAGACGGCCGGCACGCTGCCCCCGACGCGGGGCCGGGTCGCCTTCGAGGGCGTCTCGTTCGCGTACGACCCGGCCGTCCCGCTGATCACGGACCTGTCCCTGGTCGCCGAGCCCGGCAGCACGGTCGCCATCGTGGGGCCGACCGGAGCCGGGAAGACCACCCTGGTCAACCTGGTCATGCGGTTCTACGAGCTCGACGGCGGCCGGATCACCCTGGACGGGGCCGACGTCGCCTCGGTCCCTCGGTCGGCGCTGCGGTCGGAGATCGGGATGGTCCTGCAGGACACCTGGCTCTTCCACGGCACCATCCGGGACAACATCGCGTACGGCCGACCGACCGCCACCGAGGCCGAGGTGCAGGCGGCGGCCGAGGCGACGTACGTGGACCGGTTCGTCCGCACCCTGCCGGACGGGTACGACACCGTGATCGACGAGGAGGACAGCAACGTGAGCGCGGGCGAGAAGCAGCTCATCACCATCGCCCGGGCGTTCCTGGCCGACCCGTCGCTGCTGATCCTGGACGAGGCCACCAGCTCGGTCGACACCCGGACCGAGGTGCTGGTGCAGCACGCGATGGCCGCCCTGCGCAGCGACCGGACCAGCTTTGTCATCGCGCACCGGCTCTCCACCATCCGCGACGCCGACGTGATCCTGGTGATGGAGGCGGGCCGGATCGTGGAGCAGGGGTCGCACCAGGAGCTGCTGGCGGCTGAGGGCGCCTACTACGACCTCTACCGCTCGCAGTTCAGCGCCGCGATCGAGAACGACGACGCGGTCAAGGCCCCCGTCGCGGCCGGGCACCGGTCCTGACCCTGAATAGCGAGCGCCCGTCAGGGGCGGCAGCCCGTTCGGTGCCTCAGCTCGGGCGGCGGTCGGTCGTGCTGGGGACAAGCGACACCCGGCGACGGCTGTGGACAACGCAGATGCCACCGCGAGCTGGGGAGGCCCCCTGACATTGCGACGCCAGTGGACCAACGACCCGACCCCGTCCGCGTGGGTGTGGGCCGACCAGGCCACTGGCGTTCGAATATCAGGGTCAGCCCTCCAGCTGGCCCTCCAGCCGGTCCAGGGTGCCGTGGTCGAAGAGCAGGCCCGAGAAGGACGCCAGAGTCCGCATCGGCATGGTGCCGATGACCCGGACGAGCTCCGGGTCGCCCAGGATGGGCACATCCAGGGTGCTCAGCAGCTCCCGGCCCCGGTCGTCGGCCACCCACTCCTGCAGCGTCGAGTCACCGGTGAGCGGCGGGGCGACCGAGGAAGCCTCGAGGTGCACCCGGTCGCGGGCGGCCAGGTGCCACGAGGACGAGCCCAAGGCGACCTCGAACTCGCCGGCCTCGACGACCCAGTCGTGGTGCCGGGTCGACCAGTAGGCGAAGGCCCGGGTGTCCAGGACGAGGCTGACCTGCTTGCTCTCCCCCGGCTCCAGGAAGACCTTGGCGAACGCCTTCAGCTCGCGTACGGGCCGGGCCACGGTCGACTCCACGTCACAGACGTAGACCTGCACCACCTCGGCACCGGCGACCGCACCGATGTTCACAACGGTGACCGTGGCCTGCACCTCCAGGTCGTCGTCGGCCACCGACCCGCTGGTCCGCAGCGCGAGGTCCCCGATGGTGAAGCTGGTGTACGAGAGCCCGAACCCGAACGGGTAGCTGACCTCCTGCCGAGCCCGGTCGTAGCCCCGGTAGCCGATGAAGATCCCCTCGCCGTAGCGGACCACTCCGGAGTCACCCGGGAAGTTCAGGAAGGAGGAGCTGTCCTCCAGGCGTACGGGGATGGTCTCGGCCAGCTTCCCGGACGGGTTGGCCAGCCCGAGCACGAGCTTGGCCGCGGCCGAGCCGGCGGCCTGGCCCGAGAGCCAGCACTCCAGGA